>DATHDV010000014.1:0-15381 GCA_035318845.1 Chitinophagaceae bacterium | reverse complement strand
CCGGATTAGAGTATCCGGGGTAATCAGATGGGTTGGTAACCAATTCTCTTAAAAAACGGGATCCCAAATAGTAAATTGCACTAAAATCTTCATTCGTAAATTGCAACCCTTTATCCCTGAGTAATGCTTCAAGCTTATGCTTTTTAATATACCTGTTAAAGTCATGTTCAACCAGGGAAGGAAGTTGTTTCAAAGCCCTGAGACTGTTCAGCAAAACAAGCGGCTCCCAAAAAGCTTCTGACAATATGATCATCCCTCCTTTTTTTGTAACCCTTATACACTCCTCAATTCCTTTAACCTGGTCTTCCCAGTTTGGTAAATTTATTAATACCCGGGTAGTATAAACCACATCAAACATATTATCATCAAAACCCAGATTCATTATATCACCTACTTCAAAAAAAACATTCGCCGGGTTATTTAGTTTTGCCTTCTTCTCTAAAGCATAACGGATCATGTTTTCAGCATAATCAACACCATAAAGTTTACCGGGTTTTTTTTGTAACATGGCAAGTGTTGCATGTCCGTTGGAACAGCCAACATCCAGAACAGCATCTCCTTCTTTAATAAACTTAGCAATATGTTCAATTTCCAAATCTATGGCGAAATGATCACCCCAGGAAGCGGAATGGGAATCCTTAAAGGCAATAGCCTGGCTTTCCCAGAAATCTTTAATAAAATTACTCATATAATTACTCCAAATTTTTTGTTTCGCTTACAATATAAATGGTCCTGTTTTTGATTCCTTCAAAAGTTTTCCCGATATATAATCCTACGTCTGTTTATTTTCAACGATCATTTACTGGTTACGCACAAATAATACATTCCCCATATCCCAGCCTTTTGGTATAGCTTCGACTTCAACTCTGAATCCTTTGACCTGCATCCATTCCTTTACTTCGGTGTAAAGCGGGACTCCCTTATAAGTTGGCCGGGTGCTCACTTCCATATGTATCGCTTTTACTTTGGGAAGAATAACAGAAGAAGCTTTTAATACTTCCATTTCAAAGCCCTGCATATCCAACCATAAAAAATCTATCTTATCAATGTTATTCTGAGCTGCCCAATCATCCAGCTTTATTGTTTTTACTTTTATCTCTTCCTTAAAATATACATCAGGATGGTCAACAAGATGCTCCATTGGTTTCAGAAAAGAACTTGAGCCGTCAGAGGCTCCGCTGCTGACATTCATCACCTGTTCCCCATTTGTATTGCTCAATGCTATTTCATGACAGCTGATGCGTTTATATTTTCTTGTATTGTGTTTTAGCATTTTGAAAATAGACGGGATGGGCTCAAAACAATGTACAAATGATGAAGGATACAAACGGCACATTTCAATAGAATCGCCACCCGTATGCGCACCGGCATCTATAATAACCGGACGGGCAGGCAGGAATTTTTTGATATAATTTTTATTGATGCTTTCGTTACGAACAACAGTTTTGTCAACCCGCTTTTTGAGAAATAAAAATTCGATCTTAATTTTTAAAAAAACCTTACTGACGAATCGTTTGATCATTTAATTTTTGTTGGCAGAATCCGGATGATGTCTTTTTTTATTGAAAATGAATGACCGGGCAGGTTTTTTTGCACAAAGTTCTTTATTTCTTCTTTTGCGGGATAATCATTCTCACCGTTAAAAAGCCGCGCATCATCTATAAGTATCAGGTGATCTTTGATGGGGTGATTGCTTATTTGCATTAGCTCCTCCATGACTGGTGTATCTTTTTCCCCTTTGCCTGTGACAATATATTCACTTCCTGCCTGGAATTCGGATGAATAATGTCCGTCTAACCAAAAGACCACCGGAGTCGAAATGAGGCGAAGTATCTCAGAAAGCTGTTTTGCGCTATCGCCTTGTACAATTTGTATTTTACTCTCCCCTTGAAATCTTATTTGGGCTTTCGTAGCAAGATCTTTACTGAGTTCTATTGAAATAAGTTTAGAAAAATAATTTTTCAGGCTGGCTACGGTATCTCCCAAAAAAGTTCCCGTTTCCAGGAATACTTCATTGCAATTATATCTCCCGGATATATTTATTATTATTTTACGTTTTGTTTCATAGCTGGGTATGATAAGCCAGTCTTTTATTTTGCTTCGCAGCTTCAGAAACCTATGATACAAATAATAAATAGGGGTAATTTTTTTGAGTACCTCTTTCATTTCTTTTTCTTAAATACTATCTGAATCCTTTATGAACACCTAACCTGTGCAGAACTTTCCCTTCCACCCTTTTCTTTATCAATTTCAAAGCATGTGCTTTGTTCTTATAGAATGATGTTGCAACCGGTTTTTTTGTTTTACTGTCAGTGATAACAAAATCAAAGAACTGTTGGAGACTTTCCTGGCTGAACTCATCCGGAACCTTGTTGTTATTGAACCAGGGTTCAGCAACCATCTGCCTGTATTTCTCTTCATCCTTATCCAGTTCAATAATACGATCAATGGCTTCCTTATAATTCCTAAACCCGTTTACCTGCACAAAACTTTTGGTATTAAAATCCTTTCCCAGTTCCGTGTTTCCCCAGTAAACAGGAATGCTGTTCACCAGCATGGGTTCGATCAGCTTCTCTGTTGTATAACCAGGATGAGAGGAATTTTCAAAGGAGATCACAAACTTGTAGTCTTTAATAAAATCCATTTTGTTGGTTACCGGGCCGCCCACATTATTAAGATATTTTCCACCGGAATCCGCTTGTTTATACTTTGAAAGTTGCTGGAAGAAATCAATCCTTTCTTTGGCATTGGCATTGGACACCACCATGCAGGCAAATTTCTTTTTTCCCAAAAAATCTTCTGCCCGTTTTGGCTGAAGGAGTTTTTTTATATCCCATGCCGCCCAGATGGGCCAGCGTTTATGTCGCGGATTGCCCGGTACAAAATCAGAATCGAGTACATAATCGCAACAGGTCCAGTCGGCCCGTTCATTTTCCCATCCTAAAAACACCCGGTGGCATTTATAGTTGAGATAATCCCGTTTGCCATTATAAGCATGGGTAAAGAAGAACAGGTCCGGATCATTGCTGATCTCCACCTTGTAATTCGGTGAAAGCGCTTTTGTAAAATAATTGTCTTCCGGGTTAAAGTCGGGCCAGAAATAACCGAAATTTATTTTTATGGTTTCCATCTGTCAGAAAAGGTCATAAAAGACCTAATTGGGGTAATGTCCGGTTTTCAATATTTCTCGCAGCGTTCGCTGCGAAGCAGCGGCGTCCCGATAGCTATCGGGATTGCGTTCCGTTGCCTCTTTGTCCCGCCTAAGGCGGGATGAAATCAAAACCGGACACTACTCTAATTGGAACGAGCTGGCTGTTTTTTATGGACATAAGAAGCAAAAACAACAAGCAGGGAAAATAAACGATAACTGCGCCGGATCAAAAGCCGTTTTTTAAATCCCTGGAAACCTTTTAATTCATTTTTGGAGAAAAAGAATATCCCGGGGTTGGTCCTCTTAATTTCCGCTAAAACTCTTTTATAAACAGAAATGAAAGAACGGCCCCTGGTTTTAGCTTGCGATACGATCGTATCAATGACCTGGTAATAAAAGTTGCGGGCCATTTCCTTTTTGAATGTTTCCATTTCTTCCTTATTTCCTTTTTCTGCAGCAGCTTTTCTGTAGCCAGTATAAAGCATATTGAACTGGTCAATAAGATCCCATTTGCCAGCATAGTACAGCGAAGCACTGTTAACCCGGTAATTGTATAGAGGTGCTGATAGTACAACAGCTTTCCCGGCAAACTGTAAATACATGAGGTTAAATAAAAGATCTTCCCATATTGTCATCCCCTCATCAAACCGAACATTATGTTTTTGCAATACGGACGCTGCAAATAATTTATTCCAGTTGGCATTATCATATTTAAACCGCATAAATTGCTGTAAGGTCGCCAGCTTGTTTCTTCTGAGATCAACCAGTTCATCTTTCAATTGAAGTCTTGTTTTTACCGGACGATCATCCTGTATCACATTTATATTGCAGATACCCCAGTCACAATTATTTTCTGTTACTGTTGAATACAGGCGTTCATACATAGTTGGCTCCACCCAGTCATCCGCATCGGCAAAACCAATATATTCACCTGTTGCCTGTTCCAATCCAAAATTTCTTGCAGCACCCGCTCCTTTATTTTCCCTGTTGAACACCTGTATTCGATCATCCTCTGCTGCCAGCATATTAATAATGGACAAACTCTTATCTGTTGAACCATCATTCACCAAAAGGATCTCGATCTCTTTGCATGTCTGGTTCATAACAGACCTTACACAATTTTCAATATAAGCTTCTGCATTATAAACAGGGATGATAACTGAAATTTCAGGGGTGTGCATTCGGCTATTAAAATCAAGCTGTCCTAGTGAGGAAACACTGAAGTATGAACATAGAGTGCATTACCCAGGCCATTGCCTCTTATCCAGTCGTGATGGTCCACCTGGTATAACCCGTAAAAATAATAATCCTGGCCGGCCAGGAATTCAGTGAGCTCAGCAAAATAAGTGTTGCGTGTATTTTGTTTTTGAAAACCGGTCTCACAGTAAATAAAAGAGATATTTCCCTGCTTCATCATTTCCTTTGCTCCTTTCAATACATTCAACTCAAAGCCTTCGGTATCAATTTTCAACAGGTCAATTTTTGCGATCTGATTGTTTGCACAATAATTATCAAGAGTATCGATAGCGATCAGTTCTTCCCTGGCACCGGGGTTATTGTTCATCACATCCTCCCTCAATGAGTTAAGCACAGTCATTTCTGCTTCAAACAAGCGAATGCGTTTTTCACCAGGCTCATCACCCAATGCTTTGTTTACGGTTACACAATGGCTATCCCCTCCCACTCTTTTCTGCAATTGTTCAAAGGCCGACTGCACCGGTTCAAAGCAGTAGATCCCTGCCTTCGGTTGATGATGCCTGAACCAATGCCATGTTTGTCCAACATTTGCCCCAACATCAAATAAAATGTCAAGCGAAGGATACCTGATCTTATGCCGGATATCAATGAACAGGTCTGCACCTACCGGCAAGTCGTTTATTTTGTGCAGCCAGTAACCGGTGGTTCTTTCAATGATTTTTTTGACGAGATTCAATTAATCCGAAATTATAAATAATTAATAAAACAGTTCAGACAAATGGATTTTTATTCTTTTGCGGGAGGTGATATCCTGCCTGGCTCAATTGCTGACGAAGTTCTTCATCGGGCTGCTCTTTAAAAATTATGACTGTTGACATATTGTACTGATAAAACCGGGGATACTTCCTGCACAATTCATTACCTTTATTTATTTCTACGTTTATTTTTTCAAATAATGGGCTTCCGCTTATTGGTTGTTCAAATTCACAGCCTTTGATATAAACATCATTGAAACCAAACCAGGCCATCCCGCCAAGATCCATTCCATGCACCAACTTTTCCATCTCACTTATTGAAACGCTATACAGGTAATTACCCGCTTCTTCAAATGCGTGGCCCTGTTTAGTAGTCTCAGGGATATAAGGATAATATGTTCTCCCGAAAAGTTTTGAAAGCAACAGCCTGAAAGCAGAAAGAATATATTTCCCGCTTTTTATGCCGCTTAGTTCTGATCGTTCAGCGGGCTCAATCAACACTACGGCCTTTCTGCACACCCGGATCATTTCATATAATGCCGGGTAAGGCCTTGGAAAATGATGAAAAGCTTCCTTACAAAAAACCACATCAAAAGAATTATTAGCAAAAGATAAATGCTCTGCATTCTCTACACGGTAGTCATTAACCAAGCCTTTCTCCTTGCTTTTCTTCAACATGTTTTCTGCAATATCTGTTGGAAGAATATGCTCCAATGAAAACAATTTTTTCATTCTCACCGAATCCAGCCCGTACCTGCCATCCCCAATGGTTAGCCATTGCAGATCCTTGTAATATGCTGCCAATGGCCTGATGGTTTCATACATTCTTTTATGGCGCCAGAAATCGGTAGTATCCTCATTAAACCAGCTATTGTGAATAGCTTCACGTTCTTTACTGAATGAATCATTATCCATGTATTGTCGCTGCAGGCCGGTTAAAACTTCATTCGTATTCATACACTTGTTAATAGTTTAGGATACGTTTTATGAAATAATAAGGTTTAAGCAGAAACCGGCCCAGCCGATACTGCCCTGATCGTTCAACTTCTTTACGCATTGCATTTCCCAGCAATGCTTCATGCATAAATACCCGTTTTACATCTATATTCAGTCGTTCAAAACCATTTGTCGCAGAAAATGCTTTTGTTTCTGCCAATGAAAAATAATACTCCTCCCCAGGTTCATCATTTATATCCAATAGAATATTATTCTCATACGGATACAAGGCCGCAGCATATTTCCGTTGAGGGTTCCGGCATTTTTTTATGGAGACCAGGTACTTTGTATTGATCTTTTCTAAAGGCTTTGTCCCATTCAGATCAAAAGAAACAGGAATATCTTTTTGGGATATTTTATTATACACAATTCCTTCCAGTTCAAAGAACGCATCATAAATGCTATATGAATCCTGCAGGGATGAAAAACGAAATTGTTTTTTCCCGATAAGCAATGGTGCTTGAAAAACTGATAGTGATTCTGTTAAATGTTTTCCGGCATCGCCGAAATTGGTGGTTAGTCCTATTGCAGGATATACAAAGTATCTCTTTGTTTCAACGAGGTATTTGTAAAATATTTTTTTCCAGGAAGAATTGGCGGGCCATAATAAAACATTCCCGGGAAGAAGATCTGACTCGCTGAGATTAAAACCCTTTTCAAGGTAATCTTTAAAATTCTTCCATTGTTTCCCTGTCCATAATTGTCCCCAGGAACAGGGCACCTGCATAAAATAATTGTCATACCCGTCATGGATAGCTTCAAAAGGGCAAAGCGCTGCCTCGTTGAATGTATTATGATACAAAGCGATCCCTGCAATGGCATCCTCCTCTTTATAAAAGGAATATGCCTGTTGTGCGTACTGGTAAAAAAAAGATGAAACAAAAAGATCATCTTCCAGTACAATAACAGCCTCATATTGCTGAGAAAGATCAGCACATTGAATGATATGTTCTTTAAGACCGATATTTTGGGGTTGCAGGCGCACCGTTTTATTTCCATGCTCCCAGTTAAATGCTTCCGCTACTTTTTTACAACCATCACTTCCGGAAAAATCAATGCTGATAATTAATGGAATATTATCAAACCCGGTATAATCGGCAGCAGCTACTGATTGAAGCAATCGTTTTAAAGCCCCAGGGCGATTATAAGCGGCAATTACAATAGCGATATTAACGTCCATGTCTTTTAAACGATTGAAAGAATTGTTTCAGCGCCAGCCAAATAAAGCCCGGGCGGCGGGTATGTGAAAAAATTTTCCAAAAAATGGTAAAAGCTTTTCTATATTTCTTTTTTTGCAGGTTATAACGGTAATAGCTGTTCAAAGAAGCATAAATTTCCCTGGAAGGTAACACGCCGGAAAAAGGCCGGTATACCGCTTCAGTCCAGTTATCCCAGAAAACCTCATCTGTTTTTTCAGCGCTAAATCCTCCTGAGTGGTAAGCTGCAACGATCGATGGTATATACTTTTTCTTTACCTCAGGGTTACAAAACAGGCGGATATTCAATGCATGGTCGGCAGCTATCTTGTATCGCAGATCATAAGCACCATACTGTTGAAATAAAGAACGTTTATAGAAGATCCGCTGATGATTGATATTCCTGCCTAATAATTCTTTATATCCCCATTCTCCCTGTTCGATTATATGGTCCGGTACCCACATTACATTGCCATAAACGATATCATACTCTTTATCAAAATTGGAAGCGACAACAGAAAGAACATTAGTATCATAAAAGCTATCGTCACTACCCATGAAATAGACCCAATCCCCTTTTGCAAGTTCTATTCCATTATTCATAGCATGGTAAATACCTTTGTCTTGTTCTGATATATACCTTATCCTTGTGTCGCCTGCCTGTCTTTCTTTAATGATCCCGGGTGTTCCATCTGTTGAAAAATTATCGAGGATCAGAATTTCATACTGCTGAAATGTTTGTCGGGCAATTACAGGAAGCAATTCTCTTAAATTATGTGCGGCATTAAAAGTTGGTATTATAATAGAAAGCAAAATGCGATTCTTGGGGAGATCAGTAATCATTAATTTAACTTAAGGCAATTTTTTCGTGCAGATATAAACACTTCCCCTCACTGTTGTATCATACTTTTCATTGAACAAAACTTTTTGAACATTATACTCAACGTTTACTTTGCTCAAAATTGAATCCGGAACCGCCCAATACCCGGATGTGCCGACCAGATACATTTTTTGATCGCTCCCAACTTCTATTTTTAATAGATCCTTTGCTTTGTTACTACTGTCAAGATAAAAACTAATATACCGGAAATTCTTAATCCAGACATTATGAGAATAAATGCTGGTTGTATTGTAATCATTCTGTTGTTTTAACCATATACCGATTTCTCTCCAGGGCTGCTTTACCAATTTGGTCTTATTAACCAACGTAAGATTTAGTCCCGGAAGGCTGATCAGCAGCATACAGATTGATATAAACAATACTTTAAATTTGTAATTCCCCGAAAAAAGTTTTTCAGCAATGGCCAAAAAAGCAATTAAAACCATCAGGTAGATCACAGGCGCCATTACCATGGAATACCTGTTGACAAGTATTGGCACACGCAAAACTGAATAGAGTGCCGGAATGAAGATTGTTAAAAAACATATTAAAGGCAAGACTTTCAAATAAAGATTGTTATTCTTATAAATCCTGAAAATAAAATAAGCAATAAAAGCAGCTGCTAAAATATTCACCAACAGGGGATAGCCCAAACTAAAACTTATGTAATCCAGTATATCAATTTTTTTCAGCCAATAGCTTTTAATTGCGAAACCATCTATAATTCCCCAATAAAGCCAGGGCAAATAAAACAGTGCGGACAAAGCATAGCCGCTGAGTTTTTTTCTGAATGCTAAACCATCCTTTTCTTTAAAATACAAAAAACAGTCAAATACAAATTGAGCAAATACAAAAACAATCCCAAAATGGTGAAAATAACAAAGTGCGGCATCCACGCATGACTTCAGGAAATAAAAAAAATAGGACCGTGGTTTCTTTTCAATCAAATGCCAGTAGAGCAATAAAGAAAGTGCTGCAAATAAATAAACGAAAATGTAAAACCTCGCTTCCAGTGAATACATGATATGTACAGGGTTGAAAGCTACCAGTATTGACATGGCAATACCCAAATTTGCATTTTTGATTTTTTTCCCAAGATACCCGCTTACAATAATTCCGGCTACACCCGCCATGACAGAAAGTAACCTTGCATAAAACTCAGTTAAGGCAAACACTTTCGCCCCCACCCAAAGAATGGACACATAAAGCGGAGGCTGTAATGCTTTTTGAACATACAGCATTTCATACCAGCTATTTGACGGATGAGCATTATACATACTAAACAATTCATCTCCCCATAAAGAAGAATAATTGATATTAATATACCTGATAACACCGCCTGTAAAAGCAATCAAAATAATCCAGAGATCAAATTGATATCTTTTGGAAAAATTTGATTTTAGCATTGTATAAACTGAATTTTTAGTTATAACAGATAAAGAAATTATAAAAATAACCTGTTTGCTTTTTCAATCAGGTATGGCTGCAGGTGTACCCACAGATCCTGTCCGGCACCATGATCATAACGGCCGTTTTTATAAAACTGGTTAACTTTCATTTTAAATTCATCCCGGTTAATAAGATCACAGTTTTGAAAGTCAACACTGCTGATCTCATCCAGCAACCATTGTTTCCATACACTGGCAAACCATTCGCCCATCGGACTGTTCCATCCTGATTTGAGTTTATTATTCAGCACAGGCTCTGGCAAAATACCTTTTGCCGCCCTGCGTACTATCGCTTTGGAAAAACCATTTCGTACTTTGTACGCATTGGGAAGTGAAAAAGCAAATTCAATGATTCGGTAATCTAAAAAGGGCATCCGCACTTCCACTCCTGCATGCATGGAGTATTTATCATAGTTCCGCAACAGGGTAGGCAGTATGCCAAGAAAAGTTGAATGGAATAATTTTTTTCTATAATACTGTTCTGGTTCGAACAGTCTGAATAACTTTTTCTGGCTTATTTTCTTCAGCAATTCCCCTTTAAAGTGGGGCAGGGTTTCTTTCAGGCTGATTTTGTTATTATTGCCATACATCCTATTGATGTTATTCAGCGTTTTCTTCATTTCAAAGATATTTGGAAAGTCATCCTTCAGTTTTGCATTCATATCGAAAGGATAGCCTCCGAATAATTCATCACCACCATGTCCATCGAGTGTTACAAAAATGCCTTTGTCTCTGAATCCTCTATAAGTCTGAAAAAAAGGGACAGGCGCTGTAACAGCTATTTCTTCAAAATCATAAACAGATTGTATGATTTTATCGGGGCTCAAATCTGGTGCAACCACCACTTTTGCAACATCAACTCCGGCATTGTTTGCAACCATTAATGCATCACTTGTTTCATCAAGAAATGAACCGGGAAAGCTGGAAACAAGTGCCGTATATCCACCTTTTTGTGAAACCCCGAGCTTTGCAATTGTTGAAACAATCAAACCCGAATCAATGCCACCGCTTAAGGCAGAACCTACCGGTACATCACTCCGCATACGAATGGAACAGGAAGATTCAAACAGTTCTTTGAATTTCTCAACGGCCTCATTAAAATTTTTATACCCGGGTTTTGCTTCCAGCAATTTTTCCGGAAAATAAAAACGGCCGATCTTTAACTCACCCTCTTTATAAATGCCCCATGAACCTGCCGGGAATTTTTTGATCCCATTTATAATCGTATCAGGCAGTATTTCATTATCAAAGGGATGTTCAACCGAATAATTAATAAAGTCCCTGTTGTAGTCAAATGATCTCAAACAAGGAACCAGGTTTTTCATTTCAGATGAAAAAGCAAACTGGTCGCCTTCCTTAACATAATACAGTGGTTTTTTACCAATACGGTCACGGCTCAGGAACAGTGTCTTCTCCACATCATCATACATGACAAAAGACCACATGCCATTTAAAGAAGATAAAGCGTCTGGTCCTTTCCGGATCATCAGCTTTAATAAAACCTCTGTATCAGAGCTTGTTTGGAAATGAACGCCCTGTTTCTCCAGGTCATTCCTGATCTCGATATAATTATAGATCTCACCATTAAGTACAATGATGTACCTGTTATCAAATGTCATGGGTTGATTGGAGCGGCTATCCGTATCAATGATGGCCAATCTCCGGTGTCCCAGTTTTACATTGCCTTCCTTATTATACCAAATGCCAAAACCATCAGGACCGCGGTGATCCAGTTGGTTCAATCGCCTCTTAAACTCTTCTTCAGCGCTTTTATAATTTATGGTTCCGAATATTCCACACATAACTCCTGTTTCAAAAAAGACACCGGATCAGGCAATGAGTAAACGGCTATAAATTTCAAAATACTTTTCTTTAATAGCTTTTTCAGAAAATTTTAAATTAGATCTTCTGGCAATCTCTGTCCTGTCAAACTGCTTTAATTTCTCCATCATAGCAATCATCCCGTTCAACAATGTTTCTTTACTGCGGTCATTTTCTATAATTATCCCGTTCTCTTCATTAATAAGATCCAGCACCCCGCCGCAATTAGTTGTTAATACGGGCAGTCCTGTATATAGCGCTTCCAACACACTTACGCCAAAGGATTCCCAGGTGCTGGGGCAAACATAAAAATCACATTGATTATATAATGTGCATATTTCAAGCGCTGATAACCTTCCATGGAAAACGGTGTTATTAGCCAGGCCGTTCTTCTCCACCAGATTCATTAACGAAGATTTCCTGTCAGCATCCGCTTCCCCGACTAAATGAAGAACTGCATTTGCATAGATCTTACTGAATGCTTCAAAAACGGAAATTAAATAATCAGCACCTTTGCGGTTATCATAAATACCCACTAAAACAACATTAATATTTTTTGTGGGCTGTTTATCAGCAGGAAAATGATTAAACTCTTTATCGCTAACCACATTTGGAATAACCAATGGTTGAACCCCGGTAAATGCCCTGATCTGATTGGCCTGCGCCGAACTTACGGCCACAACAGCCTCCGCATTTTTCACAGGATCAATAACCAGTCCTTTCAGATCAGTTATCCAGTCAAACGGGAAAGGAGCCATATGTTCTGAAACAATATACTTTATTGAATGTTTTGCCTTGATATACAAAGCCTCTTTGGCAAATCCATATACAACATGCAGATGAACAATTTTGGGTTTATACTTTTTTATCAGCCTGTCTAGTTGGATCCTTTCAAAGGTTTTTCTATATCTCCAGAAAAATTTTCGGTACAGGAAGGAATTATGAGGCAACTGTATTACTTCAATTTTCCCCATCCTGTCTTTCCTGAAAAAACCAATCAATGAAAGGATATGCCTGAAAATTGAAATTTCCTTTTCAGACTTCCGGATAATGATATGTCTGAATGACCGGTCAGCGGCCAGGAGTTCAATATGCCGTCTTATAAAAATTCCATTTACATGATCACTTGCAGACGGATACCAGGTGACAAAGTGAAAAATTACCGGGATACTTTTTTGACTCATTAATGTCCTGGTTGATCAACTATATAAATACAATTGTATTCTTCCAGCGTTACCGATTTTCTGTAACCGTACGATCTCATGATATCATCAACGATCATTTTATTATCATCAAATACTTCGATCATGATAACAGGGCGGGTTCTGAGAATTGTTTTTTCAGCCCCTTTTAAAACAGCAAGTTCAAATCCTTCAACATCGATCTTAATAAAATCTGTTTTTGAATAATTGAAATCATCAAGACAAATAATTTCTACAGAAGCATCTTCCAGTGTTTCTCCACCCGGAACGATACGATTCATTCCGGTATTAGTCAAACTAAACCCCTGCTGAATACCATGGCCTTTTTTTTCTCCCAATGCTGACTGATGTATTTCAACTGTCTTACCCAGGCCATTCAATTCAACATTTTTAGTCAAAACACTGCAGGTGTATTGATTGGGTTCAAAGCAATAAACTTTTTGAGCCTCCATCTGGCTGCAAAAAAACAACATGTGATTTCCAATATTAGCACCCACATCCACGATCGTTTCAAATTGCCCGAAATTAGTTTTCAGGTAGCTCAGCGTTTCTTTCTCATAATAATCACGGTTTTGGAAAATGATCTTCTGTAAATGATCAATATAAAATAATGGCAGGTAAAACTTAACCCCATTCAAAACAAGTACGGGGTTATTTAAAAATAACTGTTCATATATTTTTTCTGAAAGCCTGAGTTGTTTTAGCTGATTGGCGATCACTTCATCCCGGTAAGGCTTCAGGGTCAGTACGCCATAAATCCGTTTCAGCCACCTTTTTATCATTTCAGTAATATTTAAAATATGCGTTCAGCAATCCTGACTGGTCGTGAGTTCGCATGGTCTTGCCTGACCCAAAGAAATCGCTGCTCAATACATCAATGTCCATGGCTGATTCAATGATATCGCAGGTATTTGAATAGGCCGTGTCAGTATCATGCAAAATGATCCTGAGATTATACTTCCCGGGCCTCACAGCAAAATTCTTTACAAAGATTTCCATCTCGCTGGTATCTTTTGATCCGGCATTTACATTTTCGACAATGGTCTCATCGGATACAAAGTAAGCGATCATCTGGTGTTCAAGATTCCTTAATGAAAAGGATACGATCAGCCTGGATTTATCAAATGGCCTGTTTAAACTTAAGAGGAATTTTACCGGCTCATTCGTTATTATTATTTTGTCCCCGGCTATTTCTATTGATCGTAAACGAACTCTTCCATTGCCTTCTCTTTCGTTTTCATTTACCAACAGGGTTGATTTTTTTTCCATCTCACTATAATACCGGCTTGCAACATCATCCACCTCACCTGAATACTGAAGCATCCCGTTACTGATCAAAAAACCTGTATTGCACAAATTTTTTACTGCCGGGAGATTGTGGCTGACAAAAAGGATCGTCCTCCCCTCCCCTTTACTCACAGCACTCATTTTGCCAAGACATTTGTTTTGAAACTCGGCATCACCTACAGCCAATACTTCATCCACTATTAAAATTTCCGATTCAAGATGTGCCGCTACTGCAAATGCCAGTCTTACAAACATGCCGCTGCTGTAACGTTTAACAGGTGTGTCAATGTACCGCTCCACTCCTGCGAAATCAACTATCTCATCAAACTTCTTTTTAATTTCCTCTTTTCGCATCCCCAGGATAGCTCCATTGAGAAAAACATTTTCCCGTCCGCTCAGTTCAGGATGAAATCCGGTACCCACTTCCAGCAAACTGGCCACACGACCTTTGATCTTTACCATCCCTGTAGTTGGAGATGTAGTGCGGCTTAAAATTTTCAGGAGAGTGCTTTTACCCGCCCCGTTGCGGCCAACAATGCCCAGCACTTCGCCGTGCTTTACTTCGAAGTTGATATCTTTCAATGCCCACACATAATCGCTATCGCTTTTTTTTGTGCGGTCATTTATTTCGCCAACCTTTATATACGGGTTTTCCTTGCCACGGATCTTATGCCACCACCTGTTGATATCATGAGCCAATGCCCCTGTTCCTACCTCGCCCAGCCGGTATTGTTTGGATAAATTATCTACTTTAATAACGATACTCAAGAGATGTTGATTGTTTATTTGTTGATACGTTTATTTGTTTAGAGCCTGCTTTTTCTCAAGGCGTTTAATTTATTGGAGATCATTTCTATTTCAGTACGTACAGCCATAATGCCGTTTTGTGAAATATAACCCAGGTCATTTGCTATAATAAACTGGTTGAGCAATTCTATCAAACTGCTAAAAGCAAGTTGATAAAAATGCGCCTGGTCCTTTGGCGAGGTCCTGCCCGATCCTTCTGAAATATTCGATACCACACTTACTGCAGCCCGTCGCATCTGGTTCGTTAAACCATACTTTTCCGTTGTTGGAAATTGTTCCGTGACAGTATATACAAGTTTAACAAGATTCCTGGCATCATGCCAAA
This sequence comes from Chitinophagaceae bacterium, assembly GCA_035318845.1. Lineage (GTDB taxonomy): Bacteria > Bacteroidota > Bacteroidia > Chitinophagales > Chitinophagaceae > JJ008. The sequence continues at coordinate 316 of DATHDV010000014.1, read as the reverse complement.
CCTGGAGTTTTTCAAAAGCATAAGTATAAGTCAAGACAATAATGTTTTTTAAGTACCGATAAACAAATCAACAAATAAACGCATCAACTTCCCTTAAACGGTATCCATGAAATTCTTTTCCACCTTATTGAATATTAACAGGCCGCCAAATAAGATGATAACGGTAAAGAAGATGCTATAGATCAACGCCGCCTGGTGGAATGGAGCATTGTTGAACAGGGCAAATTTAAATGCCTCCACGATGCCTGTCAACGGATTTAAATGTGCGATCCATCCAATAGGATTGTCCTCAATAAAAGATAACGGGTAAGCAATG
>DATHDV010000013.1:0-20424 GCA_035318845.1 Chitinophagaceae bacterium | reverse complement strand
ATGTTGATGGGACAAAGCCGTGTTTTTTACAGTATGAGTAAAGATGGTTTGATTCCAAGGATTTTCTCTTCTGTAAATCCTAAAACACAAACACCGGCAAAGAACAATTTATTATTCATGCTCTTTGTAAGTGTGTTTGCTGCATTTGTACCTGCACGGGTTGTTGGTGAAATGACAAGTATCGGAACCTTGTTTGCATTCATCCTGGTGTGTATCGGTGTTTGGATCATGCGGAAAAAGATGCCTGAATTAAAAAGAGAATTTAAAACTCCGATGGTTCCCCTGATCCCTATTCTTGGTATAGCCACCTGTTTATTCATGATGGTGTTCCTGCCCATGGATACATGGATACGATTGCTGGTATGGATGTTAATTGGTCTTGATATTTATTTATTCTATGGTGTTAAAAACAGTCGCCTGGGTAATGGAACTACCAGCAGGAAAGGAATGAGGATGGCCCGATATACCGGCCTGGCGCTTTCCGGGCTTTTAGTAGTCGTTGGTTTACTGCATCAAAATACGGTTGGCTTTAATGCCGACAGAACATTACTTTATATATCTGTTGCTTTTGCTGTTGTGCATTTAGGACTTTACGCCAGCAAATTGGGCAGGGTTGAAGATAAATAGCTTATTAATGTAGAAAAACTTTAATGAACCGTTCCATCTTTTTACAGGTGGAACGGTTTTTCTTTTACCAGCATTGCCTTAGATTTGCACTCCTAATAAAGCTGTTAGCTGTTAGCTAATGGCTAATAGCTATCGGCTAATAGCTTAGAATTATTGACTCATTGTGCTAATGAATAATCATCATGGGAAGAATTTTTGAAGTACGTAAGGCCTCGAAGTTTGCCCGCTGGGATAAAATGGCGAAGAATTTTACCCGAATCGGCAAGGAAATAATCATTGCCGTAAAAGCAGGCGGCGCCGACCCCAATTCAAATCCCGCCCTTCGCCGCTGTTTTCAAAATGCAAGAAGTGTTGGCATGCCGAAGGACCGTGTTGAAGCAGCTATAAAAAGAGCACAGGGAAAAGAATTAATTAACTACGATGAGATCCTTTATGAAGGTTATGGCCCGCATGGTGTTGCCATATTAGTAGAAACAGCAACGGATAATCATGTACGGACCGTAGCCAATGTAAAATCACATTTCAATAAGGGTGGTGGTACCCTGGGCAACAGCGGCAGTGTAGCGTTCCAGTTTAAAAAGATGGGTGTATTCAAATTAAAACCTGAAGGGTTGAATGCCGAAGACATGGAACTGGAGTTGATCGATTTCGGTTTGGAAGAACTCGGTGAAGGCAGTGCTGAGAACGGTGAAGATATTATAGTTGTCCGTTGTGGCTTCACGGATTTTGGCCATATGCAAAAAGCGCTGGAAGATAAAGGCATCATTCCGATCACTGCTGAACTGGAATGGATACCAACAATTACTGTTCCCGTAAATGATGAACAGGCAGCCGATGTAAGTAACCTGATCGAAAAGTTAGAGCAGGATGAAGATGTACAGAAAGTGTTTCATAATATGGGATAGTGATAGCTACGAACTGATAGCCATTAGCTGTTAGCTTATTCACCAGCTCCTGCTTACTTCACTTTCACACAATCGATGCCCTTGTCGTGCTGTTCACTTGCCGAAGTAAAAGCCACCTGTAAGGGACCGTAAGTTCCACCTCCCGAATAGACTTCCCTTAATGTAACCGTGCCTACATAGCACTTACCATCCATTTTATATGCTACATAAATATCAGGGTTAAAATACCTGTACTTAGGCAACAGGGTATATTCATCCGTAGCGATATGCCATAAAAGTCCGCTCGTTTTTTCTACTGCAAATTTCAAAATGGTCCGATTGGGAAGATCCCTTTTTAAGATAGCAGCAATTTTTGCATTGGTAGCTTTGGGATCGGTAATAACAGCGGGACTACTGAATACCGGCGGTAGTTTATCATACCGGAATGCATTTTCCCTGATTATATCGACGATCTGGTCATTATTACTCAGGACACGGGCAACATCTTCATCCCTGAAATTGAATTCGAATTCTTCCTCGATAACCGGCCATTTTTCTTCAGGCTGGTAAGTGCCCCAGCTATCCTGGGTCTCTACATATAATTTAACCTTTACAGTATATTTTCCTTCTTTCAGTCTTTCATTGATGATGGTATTATAGAGCGGGTAGAAACCAATGCCTGCGCTGAAATCATCAAGCAGGGAGAATACGGTAGTTGCACGGGAGGGTTCCGGCAGCACATCAAAACTGAGCGACAAACTTGCTCTTTGATCATCCTTGAGCAGGAGATAGTTCCTGCCACTGCCCCCGTACTCATAGTCAGACCCGTCTTTGAAGAGAGACACCCGGCATTGCAAAAAAGGTAGGCCTTTCCCGGGTTCTTTGATCTTGAAAGCATCTTTAATAGTAGTTCCATTCAATTCAAGCCTTGCATAAATATATTCAGCGGAAGAGAAAACGGTCTTACTTCCCGCATTCGAACTCAACATGGGCTGGTTTGAAAAATAGATCTTGCCGGGCACAGTTGCTTTCGGAAACTTTCCTGCATGAAGAAATGTGCTGATCAGCAATAAAGCGGGCATAAATAATTTAGGTTGCATAACAATTCTTTTCAGGTGAATAGATCTTTGTTCTGTGAATATATAAAATTTTCTATTGATAGATTTGAACCATGTATTTTTAATTTACCCGTTGGGAGCAATAACCCATTAGGTGATTTTAGCTAAACCAAATAAGAAATGAAATCAGCTTTACCTTTGCAATAATGGAAGATATCCCGGTTATCCTTTTCGATGGCGTTTGTAATTTCTGCAACTACTGGGTCAACTTTGCTATCAAACGGGACCCGAAAAAGAAATTAAAGTTTACAACACTGCAGGGCGAAACGGCAAAGCAAGTATTGCCAAAATATAATATCAATCCCACATTGCTCAGTTCAGTTATTTTTATTGATAAGGGAAAAGTTTATACTCAATCCTCCGCCGCGATCCGGATATGCAAATACTTACATGGAGGATGGAAATTATTTTATGGATTGATGATCATCCCTAAATTTATCCGGGACTTTTTCTACAATATCATTGCCCGCAACAGGTACAAATGGTTTGGTAAAAAAGAAAGTTGCAGGGTGCCTACGCCGGAATTAAGGGAAAGGTTTCATGATTAGATGGCGAGTGGGAAGTGGCGAGTGGGGCTTGCCCGCCGAAGCTTTCTATTGGAGGTATGGTATTTCCCACTTGCCACTTCCCACTTCCCATTCACCTCGCATTAATAGCAGCAACCACTTTGTCAATATTCAACGCCCCGTAATTGAAGGTATGTTTTGAACCATCAGATAAAGTGAGTATAGCCTTCTTGGCTAAGAAACTTTTTTCTACCTGTACATCTGTTATGTCGGCCTTATTGATCTCAAGATAACCTTCGCTTCCCCATTTGATGAACATGGCTTCTGCCAAAAGACCTTTGGCTGACACATCATACTTTGCATCATACAGCAGTCTTTTGTTGGTGATGGTTAGTTTGCCATTGTATTTTCCACCCCCGGGTGGAGAATAAAGCAGGGTCCAGGTATCAATTACCTGTTCGTCGGGTAATAAAGTAAAAGGGAATTTTGACATATTATTCGGTTTGATGGTGACTTGGCTTTCTAAATTTATTTTTCTTAGTTCAATCTATACGCTTATATCTCTCTTTCATGAATTCATAATAGATAAACCCGAAACGCTGATACCAGTCAGGCTCGCCGTATGCGTTTTCGCAGTTGCTGATCTGCATCAATGCCCGCTGCAGCGATGCGATCAGGGCGATATATTTACTATCATAGGTCCCTTTAAAATGATTATATGTTTCAACAATTTCCGCCCTTGCATATTGCCAGGACAGGCCTGTAACTGCATGGATCCCTGAAGTATTGTCGCCAAATGCAATGGCAGCAGTATTGAAATTTTTTGTATTGGTATAGATACACCACAAACGACCAAGCTGCATGCGCACAAAATTCAGTTCATTGCTGGCCCTGGTATAACAGTCGGAACAATTTGCATCGGGGCAACTGCTGGGTATCATTGATTGCGCATTCGTAGAAAAATCAGGTGAGCAGGCGCCGGGCGAAAGACCGGGCAATGCATCATATAGGTCACGGGCACTCTGCGCTATACCCAGTAAATTATTAAGACCATCCAGGCCGCTGTTGATCGCACCATCATAGTCTGATCCGCCTTCGGAGTTTTCCGGTTGGTTTATTTCATTATCCCCCGTCACTGTATTATACAGGGAATTGTGCGCCGTTGCGTTATCAATATATTCCTGGCTGGCAAATTGTACCTGCGCCTTTATTTGATCAGCTAAAAACAAGCAGGTAAAAACAACAATAATTTTTGGAAGATTAGTTTTCATTTTATTTGTTTTTACGTTTATATAAAAGGAAGCCGGTAATTATTAAAAGCAACACAACAGCACCGATCAGCAGGTTCTTTCCTGAGAAGATGCCGCTTCCTCCCGATGATTTACCGATCTTTTTAAAGGGTGAAGGCATAGCTGGTCTTATATCTTTTCCGTTCCAGACAACCATGGCATATTTAGAAGTTTCCGGGGGCCCTACTACCATGATCCCGAAATCTCCTTCGGTTTTGAATTTGGTTTCCCAGTGTTTTTTGTCGTCCGTAGTTCCTGATTGATCAACCTTATGCCAGTTGTCCGTATGCAAACTGATCTTTAGATCAGGACAGGAACTGGTACCTGTTATGCTAACATATACGGGTGAATAGATACTGATCCCCCTTGCAAAAAAATACATGGTGTCTTCCGTTTGCTGAACAGAAGCGATACTGATCCTTCCCTGCTTGAGAGAATCTTTAGGATTAAAATCCCTGAATTCAAGTTCGATCGGTTTTACTCTTTCATCCAGGCTGAATGGTTGGGCAATAAGCTTAGAAGAAAATAGCAGTGCGAGGATCACAAAAAATGGTATCGGTTTCATGCAGGTGTTTTAAAGATAATTCGTGCAGTAATTAATATGATCACTTAAAGGTATATGATCCGGTCTCTTAATCCAAGCGTAGTTATTCAGGCAGATAAATTTCTCCCTGCATATAAAATACGCATTCACCACCCATTATTACCCGTTCTCCTTTTTGTTCACAGTAAATATTGCCGCCTCTTTTAGAAAGTTGTTTCGCTTTCATTTTTTCTTTCCCCAATTTATAACTCCAGAAAGGTATCAATTGAGAATGTGCTGAGCCTGTTACCGGGTCTTCATCAATACCGGCCGTGGGTGCAAAAAAACGGGAAACGAAATCAACTTCTTTTCCGGGAGCCGTAATGATCACCTTCTCTCCTGTTTTTTTCATTAATGTAAAATCAGGCTGACATTTTTTTATGGCATCCTCATTTAATAGTTCTACCACATAATCCCTGTTCTTATAAACACCGGCAATTTCAGGATTACCGAGTGATGCCAGTAATTCATGGGGATATGCATCCATTCGTTCTGGTTTCCAGGATGGGAAATTCATTTCCAGGATATTTTTTTTCCTGCTTACCGTTAATAACCCGCTTTTAGAATTAAAAACGATCTTCTTCTTTTTCTCTTTAAGAATTTGAAAAATGACATAAGCTGAGGCCAGGGTAGCATGACCGCATAAATTAATTTCCAGTCCGGGGGTAAACCACCTGATATCATAATCGGCAGGCTTATCCTTTGAAGAAACAAAGAATACTGTTTCACTTAAATTATTTTCCATCGCCAGTTGTTGCATCAACTCACCAGGTATCCATTTTTTTAACGGAATGACAGCGGCCGGGTTACCGCCAAATAATTTGTCAGTAAATGCATCAACCTGGTAAATGGTTAGTTTCATAATTCATTAAAATTAAAACCCGTCCTGCTGAAAGTTGACGGGTTGATCAAAGAAATAAAAAGCTATTGATCTATTCTTTATCTTTTTTCTCTTCTTTGTCTTTTGACTTTTTTTCATCTTTATCCTTGCCCACCCGGAAAGAAACTTTGCAGACAACACCGTATGACTTTATTTTTCCATCCCTTACATGTGCTTTCATACTTTTTACCCACACTGAATCTATATTACGGATGGTTCTTGATGTTTCCTTTACTGCTTGTTTGACGGCATCATCGAAACTTTTTTCAGAAGAAGCGATCACTTCAATAACCTTTACAATTGCCATGATAGTTGTTTTGGAATGAATATTAATAATTAAATTAAAAGGTACTACTATTTTTGTTTGAATAAAGCATTTAAAATGTCAGACCCCCATTCAGGTGTCAGACATTCAGGTGTCAGACATTATTCTGCCATCATCTGTTTGATCACCGCTTCGATCTCTTCAGCATTGGGCTTGCTAAAATAATCGCCGTCACTGCCATAAGCGGGCCGGTGTGCCTTCCCGGTGATCGTTCGCGGAGCTACGTCAAGGTATTTGTAACCACCTTGCTCTTCCATCACTTTATTGAACATATAGGCAGCGGCACCGCCGGGCACATCTTCATCCACAAAAACAATACGGTTTGTTTTTTTAAGTGACTCAATGATCTTATGATGAATATCAAAAGGCAGTAAGGTCTGCACATCCACTATTTCGCAACTGGTTCCCTGTGCTTCGAGCATATTCACTGCATCCTGAACAATTCTTAATGTAGAACCATAGGAAACGATCGTTACATCCGTTCCTTCTTTGATCACTTCAGGAACGCCTAGCGGAACGGTAAGATCTAATAAATTAGAAGGTAATTTTTCTTTCAGGCGATAACCATTCAAACATTCGATGACCAAACCCGGGTCATTGCTTCTTAGTAATGTATTATACATGCCCACAGCCTGTGTCATATTTCTCGGCACACAAACATAGATACCCCGCAGCGCATTTATGATCATGCCCATGGGTGAGCCGCTGTGCCAGATACCTTCCAGCCTGTGTCCCCGGGTGCGGACAATCAGGGGATAACTTTGGATACCTGCCGAACGGTAATGCAATGTGGCCACATCATCACTCAATGGCTGCAATCCATACAACAGGTAATCGAGATATTGGATCTCCGCGATCGGCCGCAGGCCACGCATGGCTAATCCAATACCCTGTCCGATGATGGTCAGTTCTCTTATGCCTGTATCAAATATTCTTTGATCACCATGTTTCTGTTGCAAACCACTGAAGCCCTGGTTCACATCGCCGATAAAGCCAAGATCTTCACCAAAGGCAATGACTTTTGGATTGGCAGTAAACAACTCATCAAAGAAATTATTTAATATCTCAAAGCCATTCAGCAACGGTGCATTATCTGCAAAAACAGCATTCACTTCTTTTACTTTCAGTGCACTCTTCGGCCCTTCATTATACAGATAACTGTTATATAATTTTTTACTTTCTGTAAACAGGTCATTATAATAATCTTTTGTCCAAAATGCGGCATCCGAATCTCCCGCAAGAGTTATTGCAGCATGTAATGTTTTTAAAACATCCCGGCGCAAGGGTTCCCTGTTCGCTGACAGATCAGCTGCTAGTTTTTGTAATGCAGCGCCGTGTCCCGGCAGTTTGCCTGCTATATTATTAATAAGATCAACGGTTCTTACAACCTGTTCTTTAATAGGTGCAAGAAATTTTTCCCATGCCGCGGCCCTGCTTTCCCTTACATTTTCCTTTGCTTCTTCAGCGATCTTCTTTAATTCTTCTTCTTCTGCCAGTGCATTCGCAACGATCCATTCACCCATTTTCTTTACCCCATCCCATTCTTTTTCCCATTCCAACCTTTCGGGGCTTTTATATCTTTCATGACTTCCGGAAGTGGAATGCCCCTGCGGCTGTGTATTCTCATCCACATGAAACAATACCGGTGTATGTGTTTCTCTCGCCAGTCTTATCCCTTCTTCAAATGCCTCACACATGCCGGCATAATCCCAGCCCTTTACTCTATAAATATTAATTCCATTGCTGTCATCTTTTTTTTGCATGCCACTCAGTGCATCTGAAATGGAAGCTTTAATGGTCTGGTATTTTTTGGGAACGGAAATGCCATAACCATCATCCCATACAAAAACGGCCAGTGGGATCTGTAATACTCCTGCAGCATTGATAGCTTCCCAAAAATGTCCTTCACTGGTGGATGCATCGCCGACGGTTGCAAAACATACTTCATTTCCGTTATTAGAAAGCTTGTTGAATGAATGAAGCTGTTCAATATTCCTGAACGCTTTGGAGGCAAAAGCTAATCCAAGTGCCCTTGGCATTTGCCCGGCAGTTGGAGCAATATCACTCGAAACATTTTTGAGATTGGCGAGCTCAAGCCAGTCTCCGTTTTCATTGACCATCTTGCTGGCAAAATGACAATTCATTTGCCTGCCGGAACTAAAAGGTTCTCTTTCGGGATTTGGATCGGCATATAATTGAGCAAATATTTGTTCAACAGTGGAAAGACCGGCGGCAAGCATAAAGGTCTGATCCCTGTAATAACCGCTTCGGAAATCTCCCGGTTGAAAAAACTTGGCCATCGCAAGCTGGGCAACCTCTTTGCCATCGCCAAAAATTCCAAATTTGGCTTTTCCGCTCAATACTTCTTTGCGGCCTAAGAGACTGAGTTCCCGGCTGATACAGGCTACCCGATAATCACTCAATACTTCCTCCCTGAACCTGTCGAAGGAAAGTTTTCCGGCATCTGATAGTATATCCGCTGTCCTATCTTCCATGTCACAAAAATAGGAAGATTGGGTACACTCCTCTTTATATTTGAACCTAAAACCCGGTAAAGAAAAAATTGATTGATGCCCTGCAACCCTTCTATAAAATATGCCATCTTTGCCTTAAATTTGGAGTTTTCAAACAGGTGTATATGAGGAAAATCACTGCCCTTTTTGTTTTAATGACCGCCTTTTTCGTGGCTGGCGCACAAAACCAGGTTGTTCCCGAAGATGTGCTCCTTCTAAAGGATACTGAACATGATTTTGGCAAGATCCCGCAGGGCAGACCGGTTTATTACACATTTGATATTGTAAATACCGGGAAAACAGAATTAAAACTGGATAATGTTCAGGCCAGTTGCGGATGCACTACCCCTGAATGGAGCAAGGATCCTATCGCACCCGGTGCTACCGCAAAGATCAAAGTGGGGTATAATGCAGCAGCAGAGAATTATTTTGAAAAGTTTATTACGATCACATACAACGGCACTCAATCCAAGCAACTGAAAATAAAAGGAACGGTTTGGAAAGCCCCTGAAGGCTCCGCTCCTACCAACGCATCAATTGATCTATTAAAAAAACAAACCTTTTAAAATTTGTAAACCATGAAGAAGATTTTATCCCTCGCAACTGCATTTGTATTTACACTGGCTGTAAACGCACAGTCGAAAGTGGACAGTGTTATTAAAATGAATGTAGAAACCCATGATTTCGGAAAAGTTCCGCAGGGAACCCCGGTTACCTATGATTTCGAGATCAAGAACATTTCTAAAGAACCTGTTGTCGTTGAAAATACATGGGCAAGCTGTGGCTGCACTACTCCTGAAAAGATCACTGAACCTATTTTGCCCGGCAAAACAGTTAAACTGAAAGTTGCTTATAATGCAGCAGCTGTTGCACCCATCAATAAAGATGTCTTCATAAAAATTGCAGGCGTCGAAGGTCCTAAGACAGTTCATATTTCCGGCGAAGTACTTTCTACTGAAGCTTATGCCGCTTATTTAAAGGAAAAAAGTGATATACCAGCAGCAGTGCCGGTAAAGAATGCAACAACACCTTCGAAGAATAATTCACCTTCAGCACCTTCGATCTCGCCGGTAAAAAACAACTAATCTCCCAGCTGATCACCGGAGTGATCCGGTGACCAGGTTATTAAACGTATAAAAAAATCCCTTCGCCTTTGTGAGGGGATTTTTTATTTTTGCCTCACCCCGCTTTCTCCATAAATGGAGGGAGTTGTCGATCTCCGTAATAAAAAATCAGATGAAAGATCAGCTAATTGATACCTGGCAAATAAACAACAGGATGAACCTGCTGCTGATGGATAATATCACCGATGCAGGCATGCAGAAATCATTAAGCACCCGTGGAGGCAGAACGGTTTACTTACAGTTTGTGCATGTGCATAATGTGCGGATGCAGTGGCTGGAGATCTGCGCCAAAGACATCTTCAAAAAATACAAAGTGCTTGACAAAGAGGCGGCTTTTGACAGGAAGGCTTTGCGCAAAGCTTTTGAGGATTCAGCAAAGGGAATTGAAGAACTGCTGGCCCGGGGCTGGGATGACGGAGGAAAGATAAAAGGATTTAAAAAGGGAATAATCCCCATGCTCGGCTATTTCATATCTCATGAATCACATCACCGGGGAAATATTCTTCTCACCCTAAAGCAAAGCGGGGAAAAAATCCCCGATGCCGTGAAATGGGGAATATGGGAATGGTCCTAAGGACGCCAAAGACGGGCAATAAATTTAGAGTTAATATAAAGACAACTTTAAATTTCCATTGTCTTTATACAACTTTTCCACATTTGCAGGAGAAAAAACTGATTGTCATTTTTTGATCATTTTCTTAAAAAATCTGGCACGGATTTTTGGCCTTTTACCGCAAATCAATTGTTATGACAAATTCATTGAACAGTGTTGTGAGACCTGATGTGCTTGATGAGAATAAAATGAGCATACATTCTTTCCTCAGGCAGTCATATACCCAGGTGAAAAAACATTGGGAGGAAGGAGTTTCATTCATCCAGGACGGGGCATCCTTTTTCAAAGATGAATTTTCAGCTATTTATAATAAAACAGGTCAGTATATTGACAGGATGATGCTGCCGGTCAATAATTTCCTGAAGGATATAAACCAAATAGACTCCGAATTAAAACAGGAAATAAATAAAGATTCAACAGAACTTGTTTTCCTGGATGGCAGGATGATAACTGTTGATCAGGCACTAGCCCTGCCCATGGAGGAAAATTATTAAATGAGACGGGAAGTCCGAGAGACCGGAAGTCAGAAAGATCATTCGTTTTGACTTCCGGTCTTTTCCTTTTTTTTGATCTTCCGGTCTTTCCGTCTTACTGACTTGCTCCCATATACTTTTTGAATACGGCCGACTCCTGTACTTTTTTAATAACAGCCGCCTGGAACTCTTCATTTTGTTTGGCCGGGCCATTTTGCGATGTAAAATAAATAGTATAGAATTTATTCTTCCTGAAATTAAAATCAGGGTCCGTCACATCTTTTTGGGAAATGACAATGGCAAACAGTTTTGATTTTGTTTTTGCCTCGTCATCACCGGTTGTACCTGTCTTGGCATAATAATAATAAGGCGATCCGTCTTTTAACATGCCTCCTAAACGGGAAGCCGTACCGCTGAACAATGCCTGTTTCATCCCTTCAAATACTTTTTCCCGGAGAAGGTTAAGATAGTTGCTGTAGCTAACGCCGTTATCAACATAGAAAGGACTGAATACCTTTTCTGTTGCATAAGGATTCAATGTGAGTGAATAATTCCGGTTCTGTGTGGTCATCTTACCGAAGGCATCCAGCATTTTCACCGGCGGTATCATTACCTGGCTGCTGCCTTTTACATGCCCCCGGAAGGAGGACATAAATACTTCATTCGGTTTGCTTTTATCCATGCCCGTTCCTTTCTGATCGAATAATGCATATTCCGGTAAAATGAAACCTGACTTTTTGTAAGCTTCCCGGAAAAGCAATGAATCGTATGTTGATGAAAATTTGTCAAACCCGCTTCCGTTCCTATAAGTATAGATGCCGTAATTATCAAACAACCCGATCGATAAAAATGAACTGTCAGAACCAAAGTTGGCTTTGCCATTAATATAACCGGGCCAGTTCTCAAAACCATCGAGCCAGTACTGTTTGCCATTGTAACTGAAATAAGGCCAGTGCATCGTTGCTTCAGGATTTTTTGTGGCAAAATACTTTGCCAATAATGATTGGAGGCTTTGCCTGGAGTATGAACCCAGCAACAACAGGTTGGAATGGTAGTAATTATCAGAGTATCTCAGGTAATCAACAACGCTGGCGATCCGCCCGTTATTTTTTTCAAAATCATATTCCGCCACTTTCTCGCCGCCAAAGAATTCTTGCTTTTGTGAAAAGCCTTCGGCAGCAAAAGCATCCCAGTCCATATTTAATTGGGAAGCGATCGATGTAAAAACAATCGGCTTTAATGTGGAACCAGGGCCAGGGTTCATTCTAAGTAAATTAATATTCCCGATCTCCTTTCTTAATAATGATTGCGAAATAAAACCGTTCTCCCCCCGGATCATTTTATTGAAGCCTGCTTTATCATTCGGGTCGGGCCGGTCAAGCTCTTTAATAAAATCTGTCATAGCCACCAGCCGCCCGTTCCCATCAGCAATGCAGATCCCGTACTCGGCTCCTTTTTTATAAGCCGTATCCGTAATCATCATAGCCTGTATCCCTGCCGATAAAGAATCGGTCATCTCTGCATCAAGTGATACAAATGCATTTCTTTTATTTTCCCCTTTGGCTGTATATTCAGAAGAAACGCTTTCAGCAAAATTCTTAGCCCAGATAAAATCACTGCTCATCGGGTACACATAAAAGCGGCTGCCGTTCACATAATAATTTTTCATAAACGCATCCGGCTGTATCACCAATAGTTTATCGTGGCCCGTTGAATCAGCAATGCGGATCCTGTCGGGGTTTCGGAGCAACAGTGTGTCATTTGCTTTCAATGTTCTTTCAGCACCGGCCAGGTATATGTTTAAATGACCAGCTGACCTGTTAATAAGACAAAGCTGGTCATACAGGTTTTCTCCATAAGATCTTTTAAAAACTAATTGCAGGTCATGATCAACCATTACAACCGGTTCGCCTGTATAATTGCTCATCCGCCTGTTTATGACCGAACCATCCGCTGCATTCCATAATGTGATATTGTAATTGCTGCTGTCGCTGAAAACATTTCCGGTCCAGAATTGCTGCAGGTGCGGAGGTGGTTCAATGCGGAAGTAATTATCATTCACGGCTAATTTCGGTTTACCGGAATACAGGTCGAGGTAAAGCATCCTGCTTTGATCCAGGTGTTTGGAAAAACCACTCCTTGTATACAATTCAATTTCTTTTCCAAAAAATTTCCCGGCATCATCCATAAAACCTGCTGCCAGCAACTTGCGGACCGAATCAGTAAATAACTGATCCTTCCTGCTGATGGATTGTTTCCTTGTTGCTCTGGATGTATCAAAATGATCAAATAGCGGTTGCAGCCGCAATTCAATATAAGAATCCATATCGCTGGCGATATCGGTTACATTGAATTCTTTATTCTTATTAAAAACCGGTTTTACCAGGAACAACAATAAAGCAAGTCCTGTAAATACAATGGCGCCGGGGATCATTTTCTTTTGGTTGGGATAATGTTCCAGCGGAATATTTCTGAACAACAATACGATCGCAACGATCAGGATCGACGGAAACAAAATAGATTGCTTGCTGAGGATACTTCCAAAAGGAAGGTCCTGCCCGAAGAAAATATACCGTCCTGTTGCAGCCAGTATCACCAACAATGCAGTGATCAATAAATAATTGAGTAAAGAGAACCCGGCGGTGATCGTTGGATAGTTATTATTGATCCGGTTGGTGAAATCAGGATAGAGTTTATAAAATGATGCCAGCAAAGTTGCCGGTAATAATAACAACAGCACATACAATAGCACCGACCATCTTCCATGTTCGGCTATAAAGAAACGGCTGGCGACAAGGTCTGTAGCCTGGGCATTATACTTTGCTCCTTTATTTTGCGGCGCATGCGGCAGCAAATGAAACCCGGCTGAATTGACAGCAGGATTATTCTTTTCATAAATAAAAGTATTAATGAACCATTGGTTCTGTGCCGCCCTGATCACGGGTTCATAGGTTTTACCATCTTCATAAGCTGTTTCAATGGCTTTGTCCAACGGCATCGCCATCACATCGATCCGGTATTTGGTGATGCCTGCTTTCTTTAGTATTCTTTCTTTGGGGAAAAATAAAAAAGCAACTGTAAACAAGAAGCCTGCTGACACAATTCCGGTCAGCAATTTTTTTCCGGCAGATAAGCGGTGAAGCAGGCGAACGATGATAATAGATATAACAATGGCAAATAAAATATACATCGCTATATACAACAACTGTGGCAATTCGAGCAGCCACCTGAAAATATAGGGACCATAAATAAGGTTTATCGCGAATGACAGCAAGTAAATGAAACCGAGTAGCCCAAACAGCGATGCATTCCTTTTACTCCCGGCTGATAAACCGGCAATGGCATAATTGATACAGAGAAAAGCTTCATTGAATAAGAGGAAATTCAGGAACACAATGGCGAAACCCATATCTACAAAAGCGAAAAGTCCAAGCAAACTCACTGATAGTAAAACTTTCACCGGGTTATTGATAATAATATCAAATGGTCTTCCTGTATGGATATTCCACCAGCTTTTTTCAGCTGATGTTACCAGGGGTGAATGTTTATAAGAGATATAAATGAAAATAAAATAAAGCAAGGTCAGTCCAATAGCAAGGTGACGGCAGGTGGTGGGGTCAAAGCGATTGAACGCTGCCAATCCTCCGCCTGCCAAAAGGATCAATACCCAGAAAATAAAAAAAACAATTCTTGCACCTCTTTTTTTAACCAGTGAAGTACTGTTGATCGTACCGGCTATCTTTTCTTCATTGAAAAAATTACCAGCTTTAAAATTTTCCCGGTAAGACCGGTTTAATAAAGAAGCTGAACGTTTACGAATGGAAACATATAAATATTGCAGGAAACCATATCCAAAGATGATGGCTAAAACAATTCCTGTAAATATGATAATACCAAAATTCCAGAAGCTGTTCAATTGCTGTTGCGATGGAAGATCAAGACCTTCATACGGCGGAAAACTTTTGTATCTCCAGTATAAAAAGAAGCGGGTAGTGAGTAATACCATCGTAACGCAGGTCAGTAATTGCCATATCCAACTGAGTTTATTCCCCGGTTTCAGCCAGGAACTGGCAAAGATCATGATGAAAAAGAAAAGCAATGTACCAAACAACAATAGCTGCCATTCACTTGCTGACAGGTTTCTCTTTCCGAAATTCCAGTCAAATGAATTTTGAATGGAGAAAACCCAGCCAAAATTCGAAGACTTTGCCGGCAGGATCAATTGATCGTTTGATGCCTCAGGTCGCTTCAAGCGCCCCGATGCGCCATTCATGAACCTTGCCTGCAGCTGCAAGAGGTCATTGGCCTTACTCTTTTGATAAGTTAATAATACGGGTAAGAAACCGATCGAACTATCGCCACTGAATGGCGCAAATAGAAATCCTTCGCCAAATACAGGAGGCATGTTCAGCATGTCTTTTGGATCAGACACTAAAAACTTATTGACGCTATGTTTGCTCCAGTCTTCCCTGTTCTCCTCTGTTAACGGGTAAGAAACAGGATAACGGTTCATCAAAGCAAAACTATCAGCCCCGAGAGCATTTATTCTAAACTGGTTCCGGTTGTTATCAAGGAAACCAATTCCCCAGGCAATTGTGCTTTTATCAGCGATGGCGGCCGTAAAAGCAATATTATCCTTTTGAATATTCTTTTCGTCATAGATGATCCCGTTTGCATATTGAAATAAACGGCCTGATAAAAAATATTTCAATGCTCCTGCCCCGTTTCTTGATACATCATCCCGGACCAGCATGATACTTCTTAGCGCTGCTACTAACTTCTCATTCGTGTAATAAGCAGAGTTAATGAATGAAAGATCATCTTTAAAGATATTCCAGCTGATAGATCCTTTGCTTATCCGTTTGCCTGTTTTGAAAACATTTTCATTATTGATCCGCAATTCAAAGCTGCTATCTGCGATCGCTTTTATAGCTACCTGCATCGAATCACAGTGAAAGGAGATCGAATGACCCGCAGCAGGATAGTTAACCGATAATATTCTATAGGACGATCCTGATGCAGCATAAAATGGATCTTCAGACCAGGGAGAAGATACAGAAAGCTGATCGCCCTGTTTATTCAGCACAAAGCGGTTGAATGAATTCCCTTTGTAATTAATAGTATCTGTTCTTCCCAATTCAATACGCCCCGCCACCCGGAAACCATCATGCCTGATAAAATGATGATCAAGATTACTAAAGGTCTTTAATTTCAGCGATGCGTTGATATTAAAATATAAAAAGGAAAAACAAGCGATGCTGACAAGCAGGAATACAACAGGGAACCTTCTTTTCTGGTATCCATTCTTTACAAAACTCTTATAGTACAGCAAACCATATAGCAGCAGGACAGTAATACTGAACGCATATAAAAAACTAAGGCTTGTCAAAAACTTCAGCATGGTAAGGGCTATTGATTATTCAGGTTGGTTTCATCAAAAACAGGGTAAGAGAGTTGGTGTAACTCGGCTTTGTTTAATGCCATTTTTAAAACCAGGGCCCTGCTGCCAAATTCTGTATTCAATTTTTTCAGCAGGGAAATATCCGGGCCATTTC
Organism: Chitinophagaceae bacterium; assembly: GCA_035318845.1. Taxonomy (GTDB): domain Bacteria; phylum Bacteroidota; class Bacteroidia; order Chitinophagales; family Chitinophagaceae; genus JJ008. Next base: position 3,934 of record DATHDV010000013.1, on the reverse strand, counting down.
CATTGGAACAACCTTTTATCCGTTCCACCATCTTGCCACCAACTGACAGTTCATTTACCCGCAAATACAGGTATTCTATATATAAAAGCGATAAGGAGACAAGCAGGTCCAGCAATCTCTCGCTGTCTGCTATACTGATCTTTGCCGGGCTGTTCTTATTCGCATCCGTGATCGTCAGAATGGGTTTCAAAAATTTTTCATACGCATAATTCGCCACAGCATTTTCTGTCTGCAAGACTCCCTGCATGGCCAGTGTTTCATCTTTTGTTTTATCATAGCCGGGATAGTTCTTCACTTTATAGGTCTTCAGTATACCATGTTTCAGCGAATCATATTCATGCTGTATGCCATTGTATTCTTTTATCACCCGGTTCAGCCCTTCATTCTCTTTGGACAGCTTATGCAGCTCTGCATTCAGATCGAATATCTTGTTCTCCAATGATTGTGGTGCCACTTTAGCTTTCTTCTCTTTGGGCACAACATGAAGACCATTTTCAGTAATGAATTCCGGCCGCTTCATTTTTTCATTTAACCCGGCGATCGTCTTGTTGATCTTATGCTGGTGCCGGTAAAATAAATAAATGACAAAGCCGAGTAATGCTATGATGGCGATCAACGCTGCCAAAACATAGGGGTTAGATTCAAAAACTTTTTCTTTTACCGGTTCCTTTACTACTTGCGGCACCTGGCTGGCATTGTAATGCCTGATCAACGAATCAATTTCTGATCTCAGGATAACAGGGTTGCGGTTTATTTTCTCCTGTGCTGTCAGTGTATCCACAATGCGGATATGTTTAGTATCCAATTGCCCGCCGGGTCCCGGGGACTGGCCAAAAAGTACCGCAGAGAATAACGACAGCAAAAGAGTGATATAAATTTTATGTCGCATAATCAATTTATTGAGCATTATAAATGGAAGAACTGGAGTATCCCCTGTCTTTTCTTCACGGGTTTTTCAGGTATTAATTTTTTTTCTTTCACCACATCATTATATACTGCCGTAATGGAAGCCAGTTCACCTGAATAGCCGGGGAACATGGAGATCGCCTTCATATCCTGGATAGGCGACCAGGCTTCGGCAATGGATGACAGTATGCTGTACAACGATCTTACATCTTTCACCTGTTGGTTCTCCATCAACCGGAGATAAATATTATCCCGGGTAAAATAAATATCAACCGTTTTGTTCTTAAACGCTTTTAATTCCTGGTTATTCCGGCGCACCACGGCCGCATTGTATAAAATATCGTTACCCGGTTCTATTTTAATACCACGATACAGGTACATATTATTATTCAGCACATCGTTATTCTTTGAAAGTCCTTCTTTCTTATCAATAGGGATGCCCGTGAAGTCGGTGATCTTATACGCCCCGCTGAATGCACCATGAAGAGCAACGTTCTTATTATTCAACACCCGGCCCGGTGGAACCATATTTACTTTGATACTTGTTCCCAGTAAATTATTCAGTTCTTTTTCCAGTTTTCGTTTCAATTCATCAAAATAAAAAGCCCGGCCGCTCAACATCACGGTTTTAATTCTTCTTTTAATGTCTTTGGTAGCAACATCCCTGATACTGGAAATAATACAATGCACAATGCAATCGGTCGCTTTGCTGATCATGCCTGTTATTTCGTCATCCCATCTTATATTCCTGTCTTTCAGGATCGCTTCGGCATATTGCAGGAGTGTAGAAGGGTCTTTATAAAGATTACCAATCGTTCTTTCCGTACTGAGTGAGTTCTCTGCCAGTTGTGCAAACTCAGTAATACCAACTGCCTGCAGGTTTTTAAATCTTTTTTTCTGCATTTCCATCAGTTGTATGAAATTCAGCACATCTGCGGTCAGGTTCTGGTTAAGGATATGACTATTGATAAAATCTTTTACCGAAATATCATTATTACCCGGGATTGCTTTCAATACAATTGTCAGGAAATCTTCGGCGAACCCATAGAGCAAAACATTCCCGGCCCCGGCAAAACCGGTTCTGAAGAAACTGGAATAATTCTCATTATCATCGGCCAGCAGCATGGAAATATCAGTCGTGCCTTTGCCGCAATCAATTACCAGGGCAATCTGGCCGTTGGACAGGTTTATTTCATCGGCATGAGTTTGCTGGTAACCCATAAACGCGGCATCACTTTCAGAAATGGTCTCATATTCTATATATAATATATCATCAGCAATACCGAGCGATGATAACAGGTTGCCGGTCTGCTGTCTCAATTCGTTCAGCAATTCAAATACATCATGCTGGGTGTAAATATTCGGAACCAGCAGAGTGACAATGATACCACCGTGTTGAAACGATGGCTTGGTGTTTATCATCAGCCGCAGGAGACGGAGCAATACAGCGCTGATAAGTTCTTTTTTATGTGAACGGATACTGTAATCCTCCGTATGATCACCCATGAAAAGCTGCAGGCTTTTTTCGATCCCCAGTTTCAGGTTGGGGATGATCTCATAATCATCCCGGAAAGAAACTTCAGTAGCTGCTACTTCCTGGCGGGAAATAAATAACCTGATCTCATCATCGGCCAGCTCATCCGTAAAGTTGAATGGGAATGTTTTTCGTTCTTCCTTGCTGATCTTTTTCTTCACGGCATAAAAAGAACGGTACAGCATATTTTGTCCATCTTCATGATTCAAAAAATCTTCCCGGCGCCAGTTCATCTTTTTATTCCCCCTACCTGCCTGCCGGTCAGGCAGGTTCAACTGGCTGATGATATTCTCCAGGATGTCATATTGCACGATGGTAGATTGTGGTCCGCAATTCTTATAACCTATCTGGCTGGCTTCACTGCCAAAATCCAATACGACCCGCTGGCAATTTTTGGAGCGGACGATCGTAAACTGGAATTCTCCTGAATATTTTTCTTCTTCGCTATGTACCAGTGTAACTTTCAGTTGAAAAGGGGTCTGTTCGACCTTGTATTTATAAAAACCGACTGAAACTCTTTTCTGATCAGCTGAATAATCTAAACGCAATCCTGTTTCTTCATCATTAAAAGGTTCAACAACGAATGCTGAATTCTTCTTAATGATCAATTCAAAATCATTCCCGTCTTTAATTAATGAAATATGACATTCCCGCAATGGAATATCCTGCCTGTCCGACGGGGCCATCTGGTTCAGCACTATCTTGCCGGGATCTTCGATCGTCAGCAACGGTGTCAGCACCCTGTCTTCTGCATGAACGACGAAATTGAAATCAGTTTCTTTCTGATAATTTGACAGACTGCGTTCCAGTCTTGCAACAAAATAACGGTCACTTCTGATCAAAACGGGCAGATAATATAAAGCCATAATGTATATATTTAAAAAAATCTATTACCTATTTCCCACTTGCTACTCCCTACTTCCCACTCGCCACTCACTCTCTGCAAAACCATCTGTCATTATTGTTGCCGGAATTATTTTTAACAGTTGCTGAATAACAGAAATTAAATGCCTTTGCCCGGATGGACTCAAAAGAAACAGCAATACTGTCGCCACGGTAAGTATCACTTAGTTGTCTTGCTGATAATTTGTCGTACCGGATATTATTAAATTTTAATGTGTCCGTTTCGCTGGTCTTTCCGTTTTTCCATACACTCAGTTTGACAATGGCTTCATCCAGGTTAAAGCCCGTTGTATTATCAATAGATATAGCAATATTAAAATAGCGGTAACCGGCGCTGCTCGTTTCTCTTTCTGAATTCAACTTCAACTCTATCCTGTCGGGCCAGGTATTGCGAAGACGCAGGTTGGTCCGGGTGCTTCGGTCTATTATTATTCCGCGGTCTTCTTCGATCGTCATGATCAGCGAATCGATATCCATCAGGGGCACATTGCTTGGGCGGGCAGCAGCAATATTTACCGGTGCTGCTTTTGTCCATTTCATTTTCGTGAAATTGAAAATGAGAAATACGCCTGCCGCTGCGCCACTTACAAA
>DATHDV010000012.1:0-25586 GCA_035318845.1 Chitinophagaceae bacterium | reverse complement strand
ATCATTCTCTTTATCATTCAGCCCGGCATCCTGGATGACCGAGCCAATTGGTTTATCGGTCAGGGCTTCCACCGACAGACCATAGGCCCTGACCACTGCCGGGTTAACATATGTCCGGCGAAATTCCCTATCGTATCTGATAATTTGATCGGGCGAGTTCTCGACGATAGCCCGAAACTCCTGCTCTTTAGTGTAAAGTAAAGTTTCGGCATGCTTGCGTTCAGCGATTTCTCTTCGCAACTCTATATTTGTCGCAGCAAGTTCTTTGGTGCGTTCAACAACCCGTAGTTCCAACTCTTCATTGAGTTTCTTTATTTCAGCCCGGGCTTGTATTTGCATGGCAGTCTCAATCACTTCCCATTTCCCTTTTCGTCTTGCTATTGCAAATTGGTGGGTCTGTGCAATGTCAAAAACATCATCGCCCCTGATACCATGAAGCGGAAAGTTACACAACACGATCATGTGTTGATTGGCAATTAATTTGCCGAGTTCTTTTTCAAATTTGTGAAGCTCTTTTTCTTTTCCTAGCAACCATCCAGAGCCCCCGTTAACTCTCATTCCGTTAAAGCCTTTGGCGAGTATTATATTGAGTTTCTCAATAAAACGATTGATAACTCCGTTAAGATCATACACTCCTTTATTGAGAAACCACTCTTCATAAGAAACGATCTCAATCCTTCCCTCTGCCAAATAACGGTCAATATCCGGAAGAGCATTTCGTAAAGCACTAGTGGCTTCTTTTACCGTCAATTGATCGGATGGTTCTGATATCACACAAAGACAGAACTCATTGTTTTCCAAACCAGCCTTGAAGTAGGGAATTAGAATGTCAAGCAGATCCTGTTTCGCTTTATAAAAGTTACAGAAATGCGACCCCCAGGGTATTTCTCCCAATACATCAATTCCGGATTTTCTTAGTTCTGACATTTGCTGTATTTAAAATTTCCCGGGATCCATATTTAAATATATTGAGAGAGGATAAAGTTTTCAGAGCTGATTTTGTTTTCTTAATGTCTGAGCAGAATGATTATTCAATTTTTCAGCATGCCACTCAAGGTAAATACAATGCCTGTAATTTTTGCGTAGTGTTGTTCCTTGTTCCTGTTATGTCATTCAGACTTGTCGTTTCATGAATCAGTATTAAAGGTAGAAAAATTATCAGACCTTACCCGTTAACATTCCGGCTTTCGCTCCAGCTCAACATAACACAGAATATCAGCACAACAGAAAGCTTTTAAACGTTTTGCATTCAACCAACTAAAAATTGCCGGCCGGCTTTCCTTGTGTGGAATAGGTTTAAACAAACAAAACATCTTCATCATCAGCTTCCAGGTTATTCAATTCAAGAAATACTTCGTGTAAACTTTCAATGGCCAGCCTGCCTTCTTCTCCCAGGTCAAGACTGTAATTATTTACATAGAGTTCGATATGCTGCCGCATCACATCCTCATTCATTTCCTGCGAATGTTGTTTGACATAAATGGGGATGAGCGGATAATTTTTAAAAGCAAAGTCAATACTCTTGCGGATCAACTCATTTACTTTCAATGCCTGTGATCTTTTTATGGATTGGTTGATGGCGATCCCCCCAAGGGGAAGCGGTAGTTCCATTCTCTCTTCCCAGTATTCACCCAGGTCTTTCACTTTGTGTAAACCTTTTTGCTGGTACGTAAAACGGTTCTCGTGAATAATCACACCGAGGTCAACCTCTTTATTGATCAATGCGGTTTCAATAGCAGAAAAGATCATGAATCTTTTATCCTTTGCATCGGGGTAGGTAAAGCTAAAGAGAAGATCAGCCGTAGTGTTGGCACCGGGGAGTGCGATAGAAGCCTGGTTTATTTCATCGTCGGTGATCTTTTGTTGCGAATCAGTAATTAATAAAGGTCCAACTCCTTTACCTACAGCGCTGCCTGCATTCAGCAATGAATAGTTCTTTAATGACTTGAAAAAAGCCGGGAAGCTGAGTTTGGTGATATCCAGTTTTCCCTGCAAAGCCCATTGATTGAGTGTTTCAACATCTGCCAATACCGTTTCAAACTCAAATCCCTCCGTGTCAATTTTTTTATTGACCAGCGCATCAAAGATGAAGGTATCATTGGGGCAGGGAGAAAAGCCGAGTGTCAGTTTCATAATTTTTCTAATAAACTTATCAGTTCGGTGTTCAGGGTATGAATAGAATCTTTCATGTTCCAATTCTTCTTATTCCTTTCACCAATATAATTGGATACAGATCTTAACTGGAGAAAAGGGATCTTTTCCATCAGGCAAACATAATGTAGTGCTGCTCCTTCCATGGATTCAGTTACCGGGTTGAATTCCTTCCTGTAAAACCGGATCATTTCTTTTGATGTAGTTATCTGGTTCACCGATATTCCTTTCACAGCTTTTAATTTATATTTTTTCAACAAAGCTGTATTATTGATCAGCCAACCTTTTGTAAAAGGAAATCGATCCTGCGGAACCAGTTTGAGGTCAAACAAAGTTTTCAACTTTTTCAGTTCTATCACACTCTCATCGGCAATTGTATCTTGTTGAGTTGCCAGTACTGTTCCCAGTGCTATTGAATTATCAAAACAACCGGCAACTCCTGCCTGTATCACCAGGCCAGGCCGTTTTAACTGCAATTGCCGGGTAAGATGATAAGTCGTGGCCGTTAACCCGATCCCGGTGATCAGGACATCGGTATCAGCCAAAAATTGTTCCTGGCTATTGCGGTAATGCGCCAGGAAAGGAGCAATTTCTTTAGCGGTGGCAGCTATCAGTAAACAGTTCATGTAAATAAATTTATGAGAAAATGGGAAGTGGTTCAGTTTCACGCTGAGGCCGCTGAGTTCGCAGAGGGTTAAATCAATATTCTCTGCGTTCTCTGCGCACTCTGCGTGAGCCTTTTTCAAATTGACCCATTACCAGCAAAGGTCGCCATTCTGTGATAATTGCTGAACCATTAACTTTGACACTCATTTATAAGATCATGGTGTACCTGACAAGAGCAGAGCATTTTAACGCAGCCCACCGGCTTTATAACCCGGCCTGGGATTATACAAAGAACGAAGAGGTATTTGGTCAATGCGCCAACGAGAACTGGCATGGGCACAACTATGAATTGTTTGTGACCATCAAAGGTGAGCCGGATGCCGGCACCGGCTTTTTATTTGATGTAAAGAAATTGAGCAATATTATTAAGGAACATGTTATTGAAAAAGTGGATCATCGCAATCTGAATGTTGATGTGGAATTTATGAAGGGTAAAATGTGCAGTACAGAAAATTTTGCGATCGCTATCTGGAATGAATTGAAACCTCATTTGCCGGCGGCGGTTCAGTTGCATTGTATCAAATTGTATGAGACGCCGCGTATTTATGTGGAGTATTTTGGCGGAGGAAATGTTTAAGAGGTTTAAGAAGTTCAATAGGTTTAATGTTTATTCAGCCTGTAAACTTCTGAAACTCCTGAAACTTGTTAAACCTTTGGAACTATTATCATGAGTAAAAAAGTATCTGTTTTCCGGAGAGAACATTTTAATGCAGCCCACCGGCTTTTTAATCCCCATTGGGATGATGCCGGGAATGAAAAAGTATTCGGGAAATGTGCTTTGCCCAATTACCATGGACATAATTATGAACTGGAAGTAAAAGTGACCGGCAAGCCGGATAAAAAAACAGGGTTTGTTATTGACCTGAAAGAACTGAGTGAATTGATAAGAAGAGAAGTGCATGCAAGGTTTGATCATAAGAACCTGAACCTGGATACCAAAGAATTCAAAAAATTGAATCCAACAGCCGAAAACATTGCGATCGTTATTTATAAGTTATTGCGGCCGCATATTGATAAAAAAATGGATATGCAGGTCAGGCTCTATGAAACACCCAGGAATTTTGTGGAATACCCGGCCGGGTAGATGATAGTTCTTAAGATGAAAGATGAAGTGTAATTATGATTTATAATTTTTGATCAGAAAATTTTATTTAAACGAATACATATGAGATACCAGCGAAAAGAAGAATATTGCGAAGACTCCATGAAAGGACTCATCAAAAGTTATAGGGATGTCCTGGATCAATTGGGAGAAGACCCGGAAAGGGAAGGATTATTAAAGACCCCGGAAAGAGTGGCGAAGGCCATGCAGTTTATGACCCAGGGATATTTCCAGGATGCAAAAGCAATTATCAACTCGGCCAAGTTTCATGAAGATGTGAGTGAGATGATCGTGGTGAAAGATATTGAGATATACAGTATGTGTGAACACCACATGCTTCCGTTTATCGGGAAGGCACATGTTGCTTATATACCCAATGGCTGGATAACAGGATTGAGTAAAATTGCAAGGGTAGTGGATGTATTTGCCCGCCGCCTGCAGGTGCAGGAAAGGTTAACGGTACAGGTAAGAGATGCGATAAAAGAAACATTGAATCCACTGGGTGTGGCCGTGGTCATTGAAGCAAAACACCTCTGTATGATGATGAGAGGAGTTCAAAAGCAAAACTCGGTTACCACTACTTCTGCTTTTGACGGTGAGTTCATGAAGAATGCCACCCGAAGCGAGTTCCTGAAGTTAATCAGCCATAAGCTGGATTAACCACTATATTTGTATTTGTAAAAGTTTGATTGGTATTCAATCAAACTTTTTTTATTTGGCATCGCTTTCGTCTCGCCGGGGGCAAGACTATGGCGATCAAAGGGCGCAAAACAGCAAACTATGAAGCATGCATTTATTTTTCCGGGGCAGGGTTCTCAATTCCCCGGCATGGGAAAAGATCATTACCAGAACAGCGCTTTCGCCAAACGTTTTTTTGACCAGGCTAACGAGATACTGGGTTACCGCATTTCCGAAGTCATGTTCAATGGGACAGATGAGGATCTTAAGCGGACCGATGTAACTCAGCCTGCTGTTTTTTTACATGCTGTCATTGCCTATAAAAGTATAGAAAATGTATCCCCTGATATGGTGGCCGGTCATTCGTTGGGAGAGTTCACCGCATTGGTGGCTAACGGTACATTAAGTTTTGAAAATGCGCTTGAATTGGTTTTTATCCGGGCAAGAGCTATGCAGAAAGCCTGCGAGATCAATCCATCAGCCATGGCTGCTGTATTAAGTCTTGCGGATGAAAAAGTAGAAACTATTTGTGCAGAGGTTTGGAAAGAAACAGGAGAAGTAGTGGTTGCTGCCAATTATAATTGTCCCGGTCAACTGGTGATCAGCGGAACAATAAAAGGAATTGATATTGCCTGTGAAAGAATGAGAGCTGCAGGTGCAAAAAGAGCATTGGTGCTTCCTGTAGGAGGAGCATTTCATTCTCCTTTAATGGAACCGGCCAGGGAAGAATTACAAACTGCCATTGAAGCCACCAAATTTCATAATCCTACCTGTGCTGTTTACCAGAATGCGGTGGCCAAAGCCGTGATGGATAAAGAAGAAATAAAACAGAACCTTATCGATCAGCTTACCAGCCCTGTGCGCTGGACACAAAGTGTGCAGGCGATGATCGCCGACGGCGCTTCAAAATTCACGGAATGTGGTCCCGGAAAAGTATTGCAAGCTCTTGTTTTGAAGATCGATAAGAACATGGAAGTGTCAGGTGTAAATTAGCCGAACCTTTATGCGCATCTCTTAATATATATAAGCTTTAGTTTTCTGAGGATTTATGGGAAGTGTTTTAAATAAACGGATGCGTGAGCGACATCCGGGCATCAGGTATCGTTAATTTACTATGACCGCCGAATTGTTTTATTCTTTAAATTGCTCTTCCTAAAAAACTGTTTTATGAGAAAAATTATATTCCTGATCTGCATCCTGTTTTTTTCACTGGTTAATATAACACGGGCACAGCAGAGGACCTGTGCTTCACAAGAAGTTATAAAGCAGCAAATGGCCATTGATCCTGCCTACGCCAAGAAGGTGAAGGAGGCGGAAAAGAATTTCGGAAACTATGTTCGTGGTTCGGGTCAATCAAGGCAAACTCATATCAGTATCCCTGTAGTGGTGCATGTAGTGTATAATACAGCGGAACAAAATATTTCGAACGCACAGGTGCAATCACAGATCGATGTAATGAACGAGGACTTTGATGCAAAGAACGGGGATTACAATAATTATAATGCGGGTTACGGTTCAGTAAAAGGTGATGCCGGTATCCAGTTTTGTCTTATTCAGGTTGTTCATAAAGCCACCAACAAGACATCATTCGGTACAAATGACCAGGTAAAAAGTACCAAGGCCGGCGGCAGTGATGCTGTTGATCCTATGCATGCATTGAATATATGGGTTTGCAACCTCGGTCATAACCTGCTTGGCTATGCTTATTACCCGGGAGTGAAGGCAGAAAAATTCGGGGCCGTTATTCATTATATGTCTTTTGGCCGTGGCGCCAGTTATAATCTTTTTCCTGCTTATAATCTTGGCAGAACGGTGACGCATGAAATTGGTCATTGCCTTGGGCTGGTTCATATCTGGGGTGATAAAGTTTGCGGAAGCGACCTTGTTGATGATACTCCATTACATGATTCTCCAAATTTTGGATGCCCCGACCCGGGTCACCTGAGCACCTGCAGTGGAACGCCGCTGGAAATGTGGATGAATTATATGGACTATACAGATGATCCCTGTATGTATTTCTTCAGCGACGGGCAGGTATCAAGGGCCAACTTTTTTTTAGATACCGATCCGCAGTTACAATCGATCATCAACAGCGGATTATGTAATGACAACAAAAATAATGGACCGGTTACTGAAAGTAGCCCGGCTGCTAAGTCATCATCTTTGTTTGTAAAAGAACAGTTGGGTAAACCTGTAAAGGAGAAATTAGGTTTATATCCAAGTCCGGCAAACGCAAATATTGTTCTTGAATTTAATTCAGCACAAAAAGGAATGTCGGAGATATCTGTATTTGATCAATCCGGTGTTCTTGTTTTACAACAAAAAGTATTTATTGCAGAAGGTGCAAATGCAAGGGTTCTTGATGTGGGCCGCCTGGTCAATGGTATTTATTTGGTGCAACTGCAACAGGGTACCAGCAGGAGCGTAGCGAAACTGGTAGTACAGCATTAATAAAAGGATCTGCTAAATCTATGGGGCTGACTGAAACGGGTCAGCCCTTTTTATTTTATATAAATACTGCAATTCAACCATTCCTTGTCAAAACTCGCATTGTATCTTTTATAAAAATTGATCGCCGGTTCATTCCAGTCAAGTACCTGCCAGATGATGCGGTTGAATTTTTTTTCTTTGGCTTCTTCGATCAGCCTTTCAAATAATAATGTGCCGATCTTATGACCACGCATTGATTCTGTTACTAGAATATCTTCGAGGTACATGGCCTGGCCTTTCCAGGTGGAGTAGCGGATATAATACAAAGCAAATCCCTGGACCTCACCCCGTGAGCTGCGCTCGTTCCCTTCGTTTTGCTCGGGAACTCCTGAAGGAGAGGGAGTTTCTGCGACGAAGGTCCACCAAACAGGGTCTTTTCCAAAACCACTTTCTGTAAAATGTTCCAGTGTTACCGTTACCTCATCCGGGGCTTTTTCATATACGGCCAGTTCTTTTATTAACTCCAATAGTCTTGGACAATCTTCTTTAACTGCTCTGCGAATGTTAATGTTCATGCTTTCTGATTTCATTTATCAAAATATCGCCCCTACGGGGCTTGGATCATTATTGATCTTTTTATTCCCCGGGTTAAAACCCGGGGCTACTTTCTCATTTCTTATTTTTTATTCCTTATTTCTTATTCTTGTATCCCGGTCCTTTAACAAACCGCCCGGGCTTCTTCCCGGTATGCTCTCCATCTTTTAAAACCTGTACTCCATTTACAAAAACATGGATCACGCCTTCTGAATATTGGTGCGGTTTATCAAATGTTGCATTGTCTTTTATTTTTGCAGGATCAAAAATGACAATGTCGGCATAATAACCTGCTTTTAATTCTCCACGTTTCTGCAATTTTAAATTTTTGGAAGGAAGATTCGCCAGTTTACGGATCGCTTCCTGCAATGTCATTAATTTTTCATCACGGGTATATTTTCCCAATACCCTCGCAAAATTTCCATAAGCCCTTGGATGTGCATTTGATTTCAGGAAAACACCTTCAGGAGTATAAGAAGCTTCATCACTTCCAAAACTCAGCCAGGGAATAGGAACCTGTTTTTTTACATTCTCCTCACTCATTAAAAAATACGCAACGCCAACACGGGTACTGTCCTGTACGATCAGGTCCATCGCAGTTTCTTCAGGGGTTTTATTCCGCAGCTTTGCCACTTCAGCCAAAGTTTTACCAGTATATTTTTTTAATGAATCCTGTTTGAAGCCCAGCAACAAAACATGTTCTGCACCACCGGCGCCATAATATAGATTTTCCCAATCGGTGGCATCGGTGTTCATGGCTTTGATCATGTCAGTGCGGATCTTTGGGTCTTGCAACCTTTGCCATAGTTTTCCAAATCCACCATCCTGCAAAGAAGGAGGAAAAGCAGAGGTCATTCCTGTAGCGCCGGCAACATAAGTGTACATATCAGCCGTAATTTGTTGTCCTTCTTTTCTTGCTCTTTCCACCCTGCGGATCACACTGTCCATTTTGGCCCAGTTATTTTTCCCCGCCGCTTTCAAATGAAAGATCTCCGCGGGTATGTTTGCTTCTTTAGAAATAGTAATGAGTTCTTCCACGGCTTCCAGTAATTTATTTCCTTCGCTGCGCATATGACTTGTGTACATGCCCCCGTATTTTGCCGCTTCTTTGGAAAGTGCGATGAGTTCATCTGTCTTTGCATAAAAATCTACCGGGTAAATCAAGGCATTGGTAACACCGAGGGCACCTTCTTCCATGGCTTGCCGGATAAGTAATTTCATGCTGTCTAATTGAGAAGGAGTGGGAGCGATATCATCTTCACCGATCACATATTGCCGGGCGGCTCCTGTGCCTACAAAAGATGCAATATTGCAGGAGATCCCTTTCTTCTCTAAGAAATTCATGTATTGCCCCAATGTGTTCCATTCCACTTTATATTTTATATCGCCCTGTCCATCCTGTAATTGCTTCTTCATTTTTTCATTCAAAGGACCCATACTGAACTCAGTGAATATCTCAGTGGTCACACCTTGTCTTATATCGCTCTGCGATCTTCCATCCTGTATCAATGCTTCTTCAGAATGACCCATCATATTAATAAAGCCCGGAGCTATGGCCATCCCTTTTGCATCCACACTTATTTGTGCAGATACATCAGACAGGTCGCCAATGAAAGCGATCGTATCTCCCCGGATGCCGATATCTGCTTTGTAAGGATCGCCGCCATTTCCATCATAGATCATTCCGTTGCGGATGATCTTATCATATTCCTCGTGATGGAATTTGCAGGATGTAAATAAAACAATGAATACAAAGCTTCTAAAAAAATATTTCATAAATCTAATTATGGTTTGAAAAAATTATATCAAAGCCTGGTCAAGATCGTTTAAAATATCCTGTATATTTTCTATACCCACATTCATCCGGATCAACCCATCGGTAATACCATATTTTTCTTTTTCTTCTTTAGGAACGCTGTGATGTGTCATGGAAGCCGGGTGAGATAATAGTGTGTCGCAGGTGCCGAGGGAAACTGTCCGCACACACATTTTCAGTTTATTCATGAATTCAATGCCACCCTGCAAACCGTTCTTTAATTCAAAACTCAGCATCGCTCCCGGGTGACGCATTTGTTTCATGGCTGTATAATGGTCGGGATGAGAAGTAAGCCCGGTGTAATTTACTTTGGCAACGCTTTCATGTTGTTCCAAAAAACCGGCCACTTCCATGGCATTATGACAATGTCTTTCCATTCTTACTTCCAGTGTTTTTATTCCCTGTATCAATAAAAAAGCATCAAAAGGATTTGAATTTCCACCGAGCAGGCGATGTACTTTTGTCATTTTTGTTTTCATCAACTCAATATCCCTGCCCAGGAGAATGCCGCCGATGGCGGTACCATGTCCATTTAAAAATTTTGTAGTGGAGTGAACAATGAAATCGATACCATACTTAAATGGTTGCTGCAGGTATGGGGTGGCAAATGTGTTATCACAGGCGACAATAAGCCCATGTTGTTTCGCCAGCCGGCTCAATTCATCAAGGTCAACACACTGGATAGTTGGGTTAGCAGGTGTTTCCAGGTACATCATCCTGATGGTCTTGTCTGACCTTATCAATTCTTCTGCTTTATCCAGGTCTCTCAGGTCGGCAATGATCGCAGTAATGCCAAATGAAGGAAGGATCTTTGTTACCAGTTCATCGGTACCGCCGTACAAAGAGAAATGTGTGATGATCTTGTCGCCCGGTTTTAATGTTCCTAACATCAGCGTGGAAATAGCTGCCATACCTGAAGCATGAAGGATTCCTTTTACTTCTATTCCCAATCCAAATGTTTCCAGTGCAGCAATTTTTTGTTCTGCTTCAAAAATGGTCGGGTTGCCCCAACGGCTGTAGATAAAACCTTCTTCTTCTCCGGAGAAACGGCGCATGCCCTGCTCTGCTGTATCATATACATAGGTGCTGCTGGCATAGATGGGAGTCTGGTGGGCATACATTGGATCTTGCCGGTGGCCGCCATGTATCGCCAGTGAACTCCACCCGGATAACTCTTTTGAGGATGAGTTATCCAGACTGCCGGTCGGACGGGGAAAACTTTTATCCATATTCCATATTTATAGTTGAAAATTTGCCAATGTTTGTACTGAAAACCAAAAGTAGAAGTTTTAAACCTGATGCCAATAAATCAAAATACCCGGCAGAACTAAATGGTATGAAAGAATTACTGCTGCAATTTGCGGCTTATAATATCTGGGCCAACCAGAAGATCATGGAAGTGATACTGGCATTGCCCGAGGAAAAACAAATGGCAGAAGTGCCCAGCAGTTTCAACAGTCTTTATAAAACAATCCTGCACATGTGGGATGCGGAAAGTGCCTGGTGGCAGAGAATGAAATTGCAGGAACGTCTTGTTATTCCCAGTGAGAATTTTAAAGGAACTATGAAAGACCTGGCGAACGGGTTGATGCAACAATCCAATCTATGGCTTGATTGGGTCAGCAATGCTTCTGATATCGCCCTGGATCATGTTTTTCATTACCAGAATTCAAAGAAAGAACAATTCAAGCAACCGGTATACCAGATGATGCTTCATGTTTTCAATCATGATAATTATCACCGGGGGCAATTGATCAATATGCTTCGCCAGTTGGGAGTGGAGAAATTACCACAGACGGATTTTATCGTGTGGAGCAGAAAGAAATAGTAGTGTCAAAACTCTGCGAGACATATGTGTCAGACGCTCTGCGAGACGTCAGACACCACTTTACATTTCTCCTATTTCTGAAAATAGTCTAATTTGTGTAACCATCAACGACCACTTACAGGCGGCGGTGCTTTGAACCTTTTTTATGAAAAAAGCATTCATCGGGATATTGGTTTTATTATTTGCCGGCATTGCCACATTGCTCTCCTGCTCAAAAGAATATTCCTGCGAAGGATGTTTACCTGTCAAAAGAACACCGATAGCCAGGGCAGGTGCTGACCAGATCGTTAATTTGCCAACTGACAGCACAAAACTGGATGGCAGTACTTCTTATGATCCTGATGGTACAATAAGCAGTTTTCATTGGACAAAGGTCTCCGGGCCTGCATCTTTACTTATTTCAAATAATTCGGCGGCAAAGACGCCTGTAAAAAATCTTGTGGTCGGGGTGTATCTTTTTGAACTTGCCATAATAGATAACGACGGTTTCTCTGCAAGAGATACCGTACAGGTAATGGTTAAAGATCCTTCGCAAGCCAACCGTCCACCTGTAGCCAATGCAGGACCCGACCAGATCATTAACCCTCCTTCAAATTCAACAATATTAAACGGTAGCAATTCCACCGATCCTGATAATAATATCAGCAGCTATAAATGGACAAAAATATCAGGACCATCATCATTCACCCTTGTGAATGCAAACGTCGTTCAAACACAGGTTAGCGGTCTTGACCTGGGTGTCTATCAATTTGAATTGAAAGTAACTGATGCAGGGGGATTGTCTTCAAAAGATACCATGAAAGTAACAGTGCTTGCCCAGGCGATCACCTGCAACCTTCGACTTATACCAGTTGGCATGCTTTCAACACCCCGTTATGGAATGACAACAGCAAGCGTAGGCAATAAGATCCTTTTTGCAGGAGGTGTTCCCTATTCAACCGGAACAGGAAGGAGGGTGGATATTTATGATATGGGTTCACAGACCTGGTCAACCGCCGAATTAAGCGGACCAAAAGAATATATAAGTGCAGCAACGGTCGGTCACCTGGTATTTTTTGCGGGTGGTCAAACTGAAAGTTCAAGGATCGATATTTATGATGCGAATAACGATACATGGTCAACCGATGAATTGAGTGAAGCAAGATCTGACCTTGTTGTGGCAGCGGCTGGCAATAAAGTATTATTTGCCGGGGGAAATAACGCTAATGGATTATCTGATATGGTAGAGATATATGATGTTTCCACGAATAGCTGGTCGTATTCGCAGCTTAGCGTGGCCCGCCACTCCATTTCAGCAACCGCCTACGGAACAAAGATCTATTTTTCCGGTGGGAATGACGGACCAGGTTACTCTCCCAGTGATGCTGTAGATATTTATGATGCCGTTTCTGATTCCTGGTCGGCTACTACTTTGTCGGAACGCAAATTGCATCACGCAAATATCGGGGTTGATGGAAAAATATTCTGGATCGGCGGATTTAATGGCGGATTAAGTTGTTCGCTCAAAGTAGAAATGTTTGATGTAACAACAGGAGTACATACATTTCATAGTTTTTCCCAATCAAGTTGTTACCCTTTGACCGGAACCATCAATAATAAAATTGTTTTCTTTACCCAGGATGGAGCTTTTAATGTTGAGGTATTTGACAGGACAACACAGTCTTGGTCGTTCTGTAATTTGACTTATAATTCTCTTAAAGCGGTGGCCAATGCCAATAATTCGATCTATTGTGTGCAGACAACATTAGACGCCAATGGAAATCTTGCCAGCCAGGTTTTGAAACTGGAGAATTAGATGTGTCTGACGTCTCGCAGAGCGTCTGACACATATCTACTAAAAGATCTTTTGTATTTTTTCTTCATCAATTCTCTTTGCGATCTCAGTTTTGAAATCAATATCATAAAGCCCTAACAGTTGAAAAGCTCTTTCTTTATTGCACAAAGTACCCAAACGGATTCCGGCGTAATCTCTATAAGAAGAATATATCCAGTCTTCTGCGACCTTGATCAGACCTGCTTCCACCGGATTCTGATGAATATAAAAAAATGCAATAAGAGAATAGTTTTCTTCACAACTCACTAGTTTCGCTTTTGTTTTTTGTTGAAAAAGACTTCCCGATCTCCCTTGTTGCTTATTAATCCCTTTTGCATAAGAGCTTTGCAAAAGCCTGAAGCCATTAGTAATTGCGGGCATAAAAATCCCGCCGGATTTGGCTGGAGAAAGACTTTTTTCTGTGACTTCAATGAGAAAATGAAAGTGGTTTGTCATTAAGCACCATGCAAGAATCTCACTTACTGGTTTCAAATATTGATGGCATTTCCTCAGAAAATAAACGTAATTGCCTTTGTTGAAAAATATTTTTTGCTGATTATTACCACGGTTGTAAATGTGATAGATTCCAGGTTGGTGGATTTGCATTTTTAGCAAGCGTCTGACGTCTCGAAGAGCATCTGACGTATGTTAAATTTAAATGCGACTAACCCGATGAAGTAGTGAAAAACACCTGGAGAAATTGTTTTTTTCTTGGTTGCTTTAAGTGTCAGACGCTCTTCGAGACGTCAGACACTATAGGCCCACTTCACTAATGTTGCTCCCCATGTAAAGCCACCGCCAAAAGCAGAAAGAACCAGGTTATCATCTTTCTTTAATTGTTTTTCCCAATCCCAAAGACAAAGTGGAAGAGTGCCTGCTGTTGTATTACCATAACGCTGAATGTTCAGCATTACTTTTTCAGAGCTAAGTCCCATGCGGTTTGCTGTGGCATCGATAATTCTTTTATTGGCCTGGTGTGGTACCAGCCATGCAATATCATCACCGGTGAGTTTATTTCTTTCTAATAATTCTGCACTTACATCAGCCATACCCTTTACGGCAAATTTGAAAACGGGTTGTCCTTCCTGGTACACATAATGTTCTTTGGCCATCACGGTTTCTATACTGGCAGGCTTTTTTGAACCGCCTGCTTTCATGTGCAGGTACTGCCAGCCGCTGCCATCACTTCTTAGAATACTATCCAGTACACCATAGCCATTTTCATTAGGTTCCAATAAAACCGCACCGGCGCCATCGCCAAAAATGATACAGGTGGCCCGGTCGTTATAATCAATAATGGAACTCATCTTATCTGCTCCGCAAACAACTACTTTTTTATATCGGCCACTTTCAATCAATGATGCACCCAGGGTAAGAGGATATAAAAAACCCGAACAAGCAGCACTCACATCAAAACTCCATGCATTTTTAGCGCCTAATTTATCACAGGCAATATTGGCGGTGGCAGGAAAGACCATGTCGGGGGTAACAGTGCCAACGATGAGGCAGTCTATCTCTTCGGGGCTGATACCTCTTTTTTCACAAAGTTGTTTTACAGATGCCACTACCATGTCTGATGTAGCCTTGCCTTCTCCTTTTAAGATCCTTCTTTCTTCAATGCCGGTACGTGTTCGTATCCATTCGTCGTTGGTGCTCACCATTTTTTCCAGGTCGGCATTGGTAAGACGGTCATCCGGTACATACCCGCCTACTGCAGTAATGGCAGCCGTTATTTTTTTATTCATGCAGAATTGATATTAAAACAAAGGTGGCCAAAGTTAGGGGTTAGTATTGAGCCGTGAGTTCTTAGTCTTTAGTCGTTTAGTCTTTAGTCATTAGTCGGGAGATTGGAGTCAGGAATCTTCTTTTTTATCAAAATGGAGCTTATCTAAAAAAGTCATTCTTTCTGGCCAAAGACTAATGACTAACGACTCCAGACTCTTCCCCGATTTCCGTATTTTCGCAATGTATGATAGCTTACCTGCAAGGAGATTTTGTGCATAAGAGTCCCGCTGTAGTTCAGGTTGATGTAAATGGGGTGGGGTATGAAGTTCAAATAAGCCTGAACACCTGGTCCCGGATCCAGCACATGGATAAAGGAATCTTACACACTTGTCTCCTGATCCGGGAAGATGCTCATATTTTGTACGGTTTTTTTGATCTTGCAGAAAAGGAAATGTTTCTTTACCTGATCAACGTTTCTGGTATTGGTGCATCTACTGCAAGAGTTATGCTGTCCTACATGAAACCGGATGAACTGGCAAGGGCCATCATCAATTCTGATGTGCGGACTTTAGAAGGGATAAAAGGCATAGGGAAAAAAACAGCGGAACGGATGGTTTTGGAACTCAGGGACAAGCTGGCTAAACAGCCATTGGAATCAAATATTTCCCCTATGAAAAACAATACTTTGCAGCAGGATGCGTTAAATGCTCTGATGGCTTTAGGCATCAATCGACAGGCTGCCAGCCATGCACTGGAGAAAACTATGGCAGCAGAATCCAATCTATCCGTTGAGGAGCTTATAAAAAAAACGCTTCGTACCCTGTAATCCACTATTTTCAAGAAACTAATTGATCGAGAAAATACCTTGAACTGTAAAACTGCTCATATTCTCCGTTTATTGGTAGGTACCGTCCTGGTATTTGTTTGTTTTGTACAAGCCAATGCACGGGATCTTCCCACAGATACCACAAGATATCCATTAACAGACCGCCGCGGCGATCCCTATGCAAATCCCAACTATAATACTTTTGATTTCCGGGATACTTCTTTCATCAAACGGACCGTTGAATATGACCCGGTAACAAAACGGTATTATGTCCTTGAGAAAGTAGGTAATCATTACTACCGGACACCTACTTCCTATAGCATGGAAGAATTTTTGCTGCTCCAGGGCCGCAAGGACGAACAGGATTATTTTAAGAAAAGGTCAGCCTTATTATCGAATATGAACCGGCGGATCTATAAGCCCAAGTTCAGGATCACGGACGACCTGTTTAACCGGATCATCGGGACCGGTAAAGTAGAGATCAAACCATCGGGTTATGTTGATCTGCTGTTAGGCTACCAGGGGCAAAATATCAAGAATCCAACATTACCTGAAAGAGCAAGGAAAAACGGTGGCCTGGATTTCAATATGAACTCTCAATTCCAGGTGGATGCCAATATTGGAGATAAACTGAAACTGCCCATCAATTACAACACACTTGCCAATTTCAATTTTGAAAATCAACTTAAACTTGATTATCACGGCAAGGATGATGAAATAATAAAACAATTCCAGGCGGGCAATACCAATTTTCCTTCGAAAGGCACATTGATACCCGGTGCACAATCTTTGTTTGGTATTAAAACACAACTTCAATTCGGTAAATTATATATCACTACCGTATTGGCTAACCAACAATCGCAGCGTCAATCACTCGGTTTGCAGGGAGGAAGTTCATCACAAAATTTTGTGGTAAAAGCGGATGAGTATGATGAGAACAGGCATTTTCTTTTTGCCCAGTATTTCCGGAATAATTATAATAAGGCGATGAAGGATCTGCCCGTTGTAAAGTCTGCGATACAAATATTAAAAGTGGAAGTATGGGTTACCAATCGTAACGGAGCCACTACGGATACAAGGGATATTGTGGGGCTGATGGACCTGGGAGAAACCACACCTTTTGGCCCCTGGGCAAATGGAAACACAGATCCAAAACCAAATAACAACAGCAATAGTTTATACTCGACAATTCTTGCCAATCCCAATACCCGCAACTCATCATTAGTACAAAGTACGCTTATATCAGCGCCGTTTAATCTCCAGCCTGTGCAGGATTTTGAAAAAACCTTTGCCAGGAAACTAAGCCCGTCCGATTATTATTTTAACGACAGGATTGGTTTTATTTCATTGAATCAACCCCTTCAACCTGATGAAGTGCTTGGAGTAGCATTTCAATATACTTATAATGGCAGGGTGTACCAGGTGGGTGAGTTTTCCCAGGATGTGCCACCGGATACTACCGGCACTACGCAAAGAGTTTTATTCCTGAAATTATTGAAAGCTACTTCACAACGTACCAATCTTCCTATCTGGGACCTGATGATGAAGAATGTTTACTCAGTTGGTTATGGCCAATTGGAGCGCCAGGATTTTAAACTGGATATCACTTATGAGGAACCAAGCCTTGGTGATAAAAGATATTTGCCGATTGACGGTGTGGTTCCGGCTCTTCAATATCATCCTATCATTTCATTGGTGAACCTGGACCGTCTAAATAATCAGAATGACCCACAACCTGATGGTATATTTGATTTTATTGAAGGCTTTACCATCATTTCTTCGCAAAGCCGTGTTGTGTTCCCGGTGTTGGAACCTTTCGGGCATGATCTTGATACTGTATATGTCGACCAGGCGAAAAGAGACAAGTATTTATATTATCCCCTGTATGATACCATTAAAGCTATTGCCCAAACCTATGCCAATCTTAACCGGTTTAAAATAGTCGGTAAGTCAAAATCATCAGGCAGTGCTTCGGGAACCGGGGTTGGTAACAACTCATTTGGCAATAACAATGCAAGCAGCGGTGAATACCAGTTGGGTTATAATATACCCCGTGGCTCAGTAAGAGTAACAGCAGGCGGCCAGATACTCCAGGAAAATATTGATTACGAAATAAACTATGACCTCGGAACACTCCGTGTAACCAACCAGTCCATACTCAGTTCCGGTGTGCAGGTCGATATCCAATATGAAAACAACCAGGCATTTGGTTTTCAGCAAAAGAACTTTTTAGGTCTGCGGCTCGATTACCTGGCCAGTAAAAAATTAGCGCTGGGCGGAACGATAGTCCGTTTGGGTGAAAGACCCTTCTTCGTTAAAGAATCTTATGGCGAAGATCCTATCAAGAATACGATGTATGGTATTGATGTGGATTACCGCAACAACATACCCCGCCTTTCAAAATGGCTGGATAAGTTGCCATTTTATTCCACCAAGGCCATGTCATCTATTACTGCATATGCAGAAGCGGCCATATTGGATCCCGGCCATGCCAAACAAATAAACGGTGTTGACAGGTTTGGGCATGTGCAAAAAGGCGGGCAAGTATATATTGATGATTTTGAAGGGACCCGTTCCAATATCGATCTCCGGTTCCCCTTGATCAGCTGGACCCTTGCATCTATTCCGCAAAACAATGGATTGTTTGCTGAATCCAGTTTGAATAATGATCTGCGAAGCGGATATAAAAGGGCTAAGATCGCCTGGTATAATATTGAACCTGTATTGCAGGAAAGAGGAAGTTCAAATAACCCGTTGCGCAATGACCTGGCAGAATTATCCAAACCGGAAACAAGACAGATCCTGCAAAAAGAAATATTTCCCAAACGCAGCACGCAATATGCCGAGAACCTGCTCACCACATTTGACGTTGCATTTTATCCAAAAGATAAAGGCCCTTACAATTTTGAATACAGGACCTCACATGTAAATGGAAATGGAAAATTACTAAGACCCGATAGTTCCTGGGGAGGATTGATGAGAAACATTGATCAAACTGATTTTGAAACAGCCAATATTGAATTCATTGAATTCTGGCTGCAGGACCCGTTCATTAAGAATACAGCCAACCCAACCGGCGGCGATCTGTATTTTAATATTGGTAATATTTCTGAAGATGTATTAAGAGATGGAAAGAGATTATATGAAAATGGATTGCCAACGCCAACGATAAACGCACCTGTTGACAATAATACAGTTTGGGGCCGGGTTCCATCCAATCCCCTGCAGGTTACTAATGCTTTCAGCAATGAACCTACCGACAGGGAATACCAGGATGTTGGATTTGACGGGTTGAGGGACGTAGATGAGAAAACAAAGTTTGCCCCTTATCTTTCCAACCTGCAGATCAATTTCGGTGTAGGGTCACCCATTTATCAAAAAGCAAATAATGACCCGTCTGCCGATAATTTTATTCCTTACCGGGATGGATCCTTTGATGCTACACCGGTGACCGGTATTTTGCAGCGGTATAAGAATATCAATAACCCGAACGGGAATTCTCCTGCTGCCAATAACAACACAGAATTCATTAATGCATTTACGCAGTATCCTGATGGAGAAGAATTGAACAGGGATAACACGATGAATGAGGTGGAAGAATATTTTCAATATAAAGTGAAGATAAAACCACAAATGTTCCTGGATCCTATCGGTACTAATTATATAACGGATGTAAGAGAAGTTCAATACAAACCACTGGATGGTTCGCCCACCCGTACGGAGCACTGGTATCTTTTCAGGATCCCGATCAATGCCTATGAGAAAAAAGTGGGAAATATCCCGGACTTTAAATCCATTCGTTTTATCCGGATGTTTGTTACCGGCTTTGCAGATTCCGTAGTGATGCGTTTTGGCAAACTGGAACTGGTACGCAATCAATGGAGAAAATTCAGGAACAAGATCGATACCACGGGTCAGTATGTAAATCTTCCTAATCCTGATCCTACCACTGTAAATACACTGGCAGTAAATATTGAAGAAAATGATCAGCGTGAACCAGTTCCTTATCGTGTTCCGCCAGGAATTGAAAGACAGCAACAGCTAAGTAATAATAACGTATCGCTGTTCCTGAATGAACAAGCATTAAGCATGCAGGTCTGCGGTTTACCAAAAGATGATGCAAGAGGTGTGTTTAAAACGTTGAATCTTGACCTGGTGAAATACCAGCGGCTTTCCATGTTCATTCATGCTGAATCAGTGCCCGGGGCACAGGCTCTTCTTGATGGCGACATTAAAGGAGTTATCCGGCTTGGTAATGATTTCTCAGGGAATTACTATGAAATAAAGTTTCCGCTGAAAATAACTTTGCCCGGCGAAACAGATAGTTTGAAAATATGGCCGGAAGCAAATAATCTCGATTTTGCACTTGAGGATCTTATCAGATTAAAAGAACGAAGAAACAAGTTTAGTAATAATGCCCTGTATTATAGGGAAACATTACCCAATGGCCGAACCTATGCTATCATAGGTAACCCCAACCTGGGTGAGGTGAAGGGCATGTTGCTGGCGGTAGAAAATACAAGACTGGAAACAGTATGCACCGAAGTATGGTTCAATGAACTTCGTCTTTCAGGCCTGGATGAAAAAGGTGGTTGGGCTGCATTGGGTCGTGTAGATATACGCTTAGCTGACCTGGGAACCCTTACACTTTCCGGAACTGCTACCAGCAAGGGATTCGGTACACTGGAACAAAGAGTGAATGAAAGAAGCCGTGAAGACCGTTATACATTTGACGCATCTACATCTATAGAAGCAGGAAAATTATTGCCTAAAAAACTGGGCATGCAGATACCTGTGTATGCCGGTATCAGCCGTACGGTAAGTACGCCGGAATATGACCCTTATGATCTCGACATTAAGTTGAAAGATAAATTGAAAAGCGGGGTAGGCAAACCGGATTCAATACGGAATGATGCACAGGATATCACTACTATTAAAACCTTTAACCTGACCAATGTAAGGAAACTGAAAACAGATGGTAAAAGACCAAAGATCTGGAGCATCACCAATTTTGATTTCAATTATTCTTATTTACAAACGCTGAGTCACAACCCGCTGATAGAAAAAGATGAGATGCGGCGGACCCGTGGAGCATTGGGTTATACCTATTCACCGCAAACAAAACCGTTTGAACCTTTTAAAAAACTTATTAAATCAAGATCGCCCTGGCTGGCGTTGATCAAAGACTTTAATTTGAATTATGCTCCATCGCAGATCGCATTCAAGGCTGATGTGTTCCGCCAGTTTGGTGCAACGAGTCTCCGTAATGTAGGAGGCGGTCCGTATAAGATCCCGGAGACCTACAATAAGTATTTTACTTTCGACCGCTATTATATTTTACAATGGAACCTGACAAAATCGATCTTTATTGATTTTATGGCCACCAATAATGCCAGGGTGGATGAACCGTTTGGACGTATAGATACAAAAGAAAAAAAGGATTCTGTCCGTAAGAATTTATTTAAAGGAGGAAGAAATACCAATTACCACCAGGAAACGACAATAAGATATAATGTTCCCACACAAAAGATACCATTCCTGGACTGGACCACCTTGGCTGCCAGTTATAACACGAAGTATAATTGGCTGACAGCTTCCTTACTGTCAAAGAGCCTGGGAAATACCTTAGCCAATACACAAACCAGGACGATAAACGGCGAACTGAAGTTTGAGGAACTCTATAATAAGTGGAGGTTCCTGCGGGCAGTTAATACCGAGGCACCCAAAATACCTAAAACACCCGGCGAAAAAGATAAGAATAAAAAAGCCGATGGTAAGAGTGGCAAAATAAATAATTCGAAAGACCAGCCACAGCAAATAGCCCCGGGCCAGATACAGGATCAGCAGGCCAAGCCCGATACCATCAGAAAAAAGAATGGAAAAATAAAAAAGATAAAGGTCAAAAAAGTAAAAGAGAAAAAGGTAAAAGAAAAGAAAGATCAAAACCAATTACCTGAGATCGCTGCTGTTCCTAAATTCTTCTTACAGATACTTACATCATTGAAGAGAGTGGGTATACAATACACAGAAGATTTTGGTACAACATTACCCGGTTACATGGACAGCACGAAGATCCTGGGTTATAATCCGAAAAGCAGGCAACCGGGCTTTGGTTATATTTTCGGTTATCAGCCAGATACGGGCTGGATCAACCGGTTTGGTGCCAAAGGTTTGTTGTCCCGTGATTCATTGGTAAGCGAAATGATCCGCCAGCGTTATAATGAGCGGCTGAATATCACTGCACAGGTAAGTCCTTTCAGGGATTTCAATATTGATATCAACATTGATAAATCATTTGACAAACAGTATTCCGAATTATTCAAGGATACATTAGGTTTCCAAAACCCGGCCAGTACAGGATTAAAAAGACTGAGTCCTTATGCACTGGGCAGCTTTAATGTAAGCTATATAGCTTTCCGGACCATGTTCCAGAAATTTGACCCGAATGTTATATCTGAAACATTCAAACAGTTTGAGAGTTACCGGACCGTTTTATCAAAAAGATTAGCCGGTTTAAATAATTACCAGGGAGGAGTTATTGATCCTAATGACCCGGAATATTACAAAGGCTATGGACGATATGCACAGGATGTGGTGATACCTGCATTCATTGCTGCTTACACCAAGAAAGATCCGAACAGTGTGAAATTGCTCAAAAATAATAATCCCAATATCCGTTCTAATCCATTCTCGGGTATCATGCCCAAACCTAACTGGACCGTTACTTATAATGGATTGTCCAGGTTGCCGGGACTGGATAAGATATTTACCAACTTCACCCTGCGTCATGGTTATCACAGCACGTTCAGCATGAACAGCTTTAATACAGCCTTGCTGTTCCAGGATCCAAACAGGATCGGGTTCCCAAGTTTTGTAGATCCGCTGACAGGAAATTATATTCCATATTTCCTGGTGCCGAATATTTCTATACAGGAAGCTTTTGATCCGTTGATCGGTATCGAGATCACATTCGTCAACCAGATCAGTACAAGATTTGAATACAAAAAAAGCCGCCAGCTTAGTTTAAGTCTTATAGATTATCAACTAGCTGAGATCCGTTCAACGGAACTGACTTTTGGATTTGACTGGAGACGGAAAGGCATGCCGCTGATCAAGAAGCTGCCGTTCATGAAAGGTAAACTGGATAATGATGTAACCTTCCGGATGGACTTCAGTATGCGTGATGATGCCACGGCCAACAGTAAACTCGACCAGGGTACTTCATTTGGCACGGCCGGGCAGAAAGTGATCCGTATTGCTCCGTCTATTGATTATATAGTCAACAACCGGATAAGCATTAAACTTTATTTCGAACAAAACCGGAATATCCCCAAGATCAGTAACTCCTTCCCGATCACCAATACAAGAGCCGGGTTGCAGGTAAGAATATCACTGACGCAGTAAGGTCAAGTGAATAGTCAATAGTGAATGGTGAATAAAAAATCCGGGCTGTATAGCCCGGATTTTTTATCAGAAAATAATTTTATTATTGTGCTGTTGGAATTGTAGCCTGAGTTGTAGCGGGAGTTACAGAACCGGTTTCACCACCCGTTCTTTTAAAGAGCATCACATAACCGCATAAATTCTTTTTCTTCTTTTTGTTCACTTGTACCGGTTTCATCATGTGGAATTCAGAGATCTTCGGAATGTAAGTGTAGCTGATAACATTGCCATCCACATCACCCCATTTTTTCTGGCGGAAGATCACCATCCTTTCCGACCAGTCGTACATTCTTACTTCATACAGCCGGGAAGTATAATCACCGATAAAAACAAACTGGTACCAGCTTCCTTCGGTAAGCGGAACAATGACCGGCATTTCAAATTCGCTTTCCATCGTGATAGAAGCTTCCTTCAGCAACACGTAGCCGTCTTTGCCGTATAGATTTTTCAGGCTGTCAACCTGCTGGCTGATCATATCATTGGTACATGACTGGAGGCGTATAACTTCTTGTGAAAATGCGGAATGGCTGACAAAAAGAGTGAAGGCAATGAGAATGGAGTTCAGGTTTTTCATAACTGGATCTCTGTGATATTGGATGAATAGTATAAATATAGCAGTTGGTTTTTACGATACTAAATTTTACGGCTATAATTTTAAACAATAAGTATCTTTTCTTAGGTAAAATACGGCAAGATTCGGGCCAAAGGAGCCGGGTGCGGACCGAATGCATATCGAAGTGTGCAATTAACAGAAGCTTCCATTTTTTTTGATGCTGGTCAACCGGCAGACTGGCGGTTAAAGTAAATAGCATTAGCCTGCTGCAGGCAGGTAATGGACAGATCATTGATGCAAACATGCGGCGGCAGGGTCGTGCAATAGTAAATTACTTCAGCCACATCTTCAGCTGTCAAAGGTTTCAGACCATCATAGATCTTTTTAGCCGTTGCTTCATCGCCCTTGAAACGAACCAGCGAAAATTCAGTTTCTGCAGCGCCGGGATTGATGGAAGTCACTTTGATATTGTGTCGCAGCAGGTCTATTCGCATACCCTGGCTGATAGCATCCACGGCATACTTGGTGGCGCAATACACATTTCCTTTTTCATAGAGTTGTTTGCCGGCCACGGATCCCATGTTGATGATATGCCCTTGCTTTCTTGCAGCCATCAGTTGCGATACAGCTTTGCCTACATATAAAAATCCTTTTACATTAGTATCGATCATGATGTTCCAGTCATCCAGGTCACCCTCTTCAAAATAATCCCTGCCCATGGCAAGCCCTGCGTTATTGATAAGCACATCAATGGCTTTCCATTCTTCGGGAATATTGTGGATGGATGCGGAGACCTCTTTTTCCTGCTGCACATCAAAAGGAAGTTGCAATACAGCTACATTGTATTTCTTCTCCAATGCATCCGCAAGGATCTGCAGGCGTTCAGTTCTTCTTCCGTTTAGGATCAGGTCATAGCCGTTAGCAGCAAATTTATAAGCACAGGCTTCGCCAAATCCTGCCGTGGCGCCGGTGATGAATACGATTTTTTGCATAAAGCTGAATGATAGTTAATAGAGGAAAGATAAAAGATAAAAGTGAACAGATAAAAGTTGCTGTAAAGAGACTATTATCTTTTATCTGTTAGTTATTATCTTATTAACGTCACCGTTCCTTTCAGGAAAATGGGCGCCCCGAGATAATCAATAGCGCTGACCATCCATACAAAAACGGCGCTGCTTTGCAATTTGCCGGCTATTCTTCCATCCCAGCCTTTCCGGTCTTCCGTAGTGGTAAAGACCAATTCTCCCCAACGGTTGTAGATGCTGAAGTAATTTATTTTTTTAATACCAACAGATACCGGGTAAACCGTATCATTCAAACCATCTCCATTGGGAGTAAAGGCAGTTGGAACAAATATGGTAGGTTTTACTTTATATACTCTTACCGTCACATAAGCTGAGTCAGCGCAACCTGCTCCATCTGTTACCACTAATTTATACCGCACACTGTCAATGTTCATTCCGTACACACCGATAGGGTTGTAAACAGCAGGGTTGGTAAGCCCGGTCGGCGGACTCCATAAATAATTGACGCCACCGCTTCCGATTAATTGTAAGGGCTGGTTCACAACAACGGCCGTATCACGACCCGCATAAGCTTTTATTTTTGGATTCACCGTTACTACAATGGTATCCCGGCCGGGTTTGGGACAACCCTTATTGTCATAAACAGTAAAATAGTATGTAGTTGTTCTTGGTGGTGTTGCAATTGGATTTAATATAGTTGAATCGCTTAAATAATTTGTAGGCGACCAGGAAAATGAATTGCCATTATGCGATGCATTCAACTGTGCGGATGTGTTATAACAGATCAATTTATCAGGTCCGGCTGCTGCAAGAGGGTAGGGAACAGTGGTGATCGTTACATCATCAACGGCAAAACAAGTTCCGACAGTTGCCCTTACCTGGTACGTTGTAACAGCAGCCGTCGGTGTGGCAATCGGGTTGATAATATTCGGGTCG
>DATHDV010000011.1:0-79058 GCA_035318845.1 Chitinophagaceae bacterium | reverse complement strand
GCAGACATATAATAAGAAGTGCCTTCAGTTCCGCCTGATATATTCACGTTATGGCTATGTGAAAAAGCCTTGCGATAAGTATAATCATACCAATTCGTGTTGATAGGCTGGCCGTTCGCATCAGTGGGTATGATAAAACTGCCGGTAGTAGCGGGGACGAAAGCTTTTAAATTGGCCAGAGCTACATTTTTATAAGCGACATACTGATTGGCGTCCAGTATTTCCGGTAAACCGGTAGCTTTGGTCCAACCCACCCAACCATCATAGGTTACCCTGGCTCTTCCTGGTTTACCCTTCTTAGTTGTAATAAAAACTACCCCGTTGGCTGCACGGCTTCCATAAATAGCTGAAGCTGCGGCATCCTTTGCAATATCTATACTTTCTATATCATTTGGGTTGATACTGGCGAGGGCATTGGCAGGTGCACTGGTGCCTCCCTGGTCTCCGGTGAAACTGGGCACTCCATCCACAACAATAAGCGGATACGTAGTGAGTGAAAGCGAGTTAACGCCACGTATCCTGAATACAGGTGGATTATTTAATACCCCATTCGGAACAGTGATTTGAACACCGGCGGCTTTACCAGCCAGTGCAGATTCAAAACTTTGTATAGGCTTTTGGGCTATCGCAGTTCCTTTCACAGTAACCATATTACCCGTTACTTCTTTTCTTCTCTGAGTTCCATAACCGGTTACTACCACTTCTGACATGGTCTTTTCTTCAGAACGAAGTGTAACATCAACCGTATTGTCGGCACCAATGATCACTTCCATGGTAGCCATGTCAACGGAAGAAAAGATAAGAGATTTGATTTTTGCAGGAACGTTGATTGAAAAAGTTCCATCAGCTTTTGTTGTAGTACCGATCGTTGTTCCCTTTGCCAGGACCGATACATTTTGAAGTGGAGTACCTTTTTCATCGGTAACCTTACCGGTGACGGTGCGTTGTGCCATTGCCTGGGCTGCAAAGAACACAAAACTCCCCAGGAGTAAAAATAGTTTTCTCATGTGCATTTAGTTTTAGCGTTAATAAAAATTACCAGCCTCCCCGGACAGTCAACCCGAAGAATCTGGAGGAAAGTTAGAAATCTTAACCAACAACTCAAAAAAAATCATTCCTTGAAAAACAGCCGGTTACCCGGCTATTATCGCTGGCGTCTGTATCGTAAAGACATTTTCCCTGAATTATTTGCTGCATTTAACCAGCGCTTACAATAAGCTAATTGCCGGAATAATAACTGGTAATGATAAGATTGGATTCTTTATGAGATGAAAATGAATGACAATTGACAATTATCAAACTCTTTCTTTTAAGTCGAAACACCCAAATAGATAGAAAATAATTTTCTTAAATTGAAATTAAGGTTAATTTTATTTATGCCTTCGAAATAATTCCACCTCCTCAAAGCCCTATTAATCCCCACCTTAGAATGAAGAAATAAAAACTGAAGTATACTCAACTGAATTTGCAATAGATATGTTTTTAAAACCATAATCTTATGCAAGAAAATTATAACTGCTTTTCCGGGATTGTTACTATCTCTTGTCAATCTACTCAAAACAAAAGCCCACCTCCTGTCAACAATCAACCAGGCATTAAAATTTTTAAACCATTAAACTATCAATTATGAAAATAAGAATTCTTCTTAGCATAGTATTATTCTGCACTATGCAAATAAGCCTGAATGCACAACAAAAAGTCATTCAACCACAAAAGGCATGTGGAAGTACATTTAATGTGGATGAAATTAAAAGGACTGACCCGGAAACATATGAACGGTTTTTAAACAATGAAAGACATATAGAAAATTACAAAAAATCACAGGAGCGACTCATCAATGGTAGCAGTGTCATCATTATACCTGTGGTGGTCCATATCCTGCACAATGGTGAAGCAGTTGGAACAGGAAATAATCTCTCGGACGTACAGATCCAATCACAGATCACAGTTCTTAACGAAGACTTCAGGAGACAGAATGCAGATGCATCCAATACACCTTCAGCATTTACAGGAGTCGCGGCAGATTGTGGTATTGAATTTCGTTTAGCTTGTGTTGATCCCAATGGTAACTCAACCAACGGTATCCACAGGGTTCAAACCTCTACAACAACGTTTTTCTGGGCAGTTGATGGTAGTGGCAATCCTGATGAAACTGCAATAGGAATAAAGTATACCAGTACAGGAGGAACAGATGCCTGGCCTACCGACAAGTATCTCAATATCTGGGTTTGTAACGTGGGTTCTGGTGGCCCACAAACGCTTTTAGGCTATGCACAGTTCCCAGTCCTATATGCCAGCAGACCAAATACAGATGGGATCGTCGTTTATAGCCAGGCTTTCGGAGTAAATAGCGGCAATCATCCCGGTGCTGCACTTGGGAGAACAGCTACACATGAGGTCGGACATTGGCTCGATGTATATCATATATGGGGAGATGATGGCACTGCCTGTACGGGTTCAGATGGTTGTAATGATACACCTAACCAGGCCGGGGCTTCTATCACCGGACCACCCACTAATAACTGGTGCGTTGTTTTCCCCTCCACGGATGCATGTAGCCCCAACAGTCCGGGTGTGATGTTTATGAATTACATGGATTATGCAGAAGACCAGTGTAAAAACATATTTACACAAGATCAACGATCAAGGATGAGGGCCTGTTTTACAAGCGGGGGATACAGGGAGGATTTTATTGATAATTATTTTCATGTTAACCCACGAGGTCCTATTTGCGGCACAGGAACAGTAAGTGTCACGAATTTAGCTTGCCTGTCTGTTACGTGGACTGTAGTTTCCGGCCCGGTTTCAATTGCAAGTGGCCAGGGAACCAATACAGTAACATTGACACAAACTGGTGATGGAGTTGCAGTAATAGAAGCAACTGCAGGGGGATATATTGATGAAGAAAGTATTGTTATAGGTGTTCCTGACCCACCCATCGATATTATTGGATTAAATCCACCACTTGGAGTTAGTCCTGGTGAGTTACTTGAGTTAAGTGTTTATGAAGTTAATGATAGTTATGTATGGACCGTTGAAGGGGGGCAGGTATTGGGAAATTCAAGCCTTCAAAGTGTTACAATACAGGTCGATCAATGCTCTCCATATATTGAAAACGCATATATAAATGTGCACTGCGCTATCACAAATGCTTGTGGTACAGGTAATGCATATACAGAATGGACGATTGTTCCTTGTAATGGAGGAGGTCCTTTTAGAGTTGTTATTTTCCCTAACCCAACGAAAGATGGGTATATCAATTTATCAATAGAAGGCGGAAAGAAATCAGTGATTCAAAAATCACCTGATCGTATCCAGGTTAAACTGTATGATTTAGTTACTAAAAATATGGTGAAGCAATGGAGTTTTACAGATGATCAAAAGAATCATAAGCTAAATACTTTGGGTATTCGTAAAGGTCATTATATGATAGAGATTACGAAAGGAAAAGAGAAGCAAACCAAACAGATAGTAATTGAGTAAATACCGGAATTAAGGTGAAAAAGAAAAGGCCCCGTCGATCAACGGGGCCTTCTATTTAGTATAATTTGTGTTTTAAATATTAATTATCCCAGAATGGGCCTCCAGTCTGCAGGGTGGATGATTTTTGGCCCGGGCAATTCGGGTTTAAGTCAATTTCTGATTGAGGATAAAATAATGTTCTTGGAACAGAACTTACACCATTAAGAGCATTACTAGGAATAGTAAGAGCAGGAAAACCTGTTCTTCTCCAGTCAGTCCAGGGTTCAACAGACACTCCAAACAAAGCGAGGTATTTTTCTTCGATGACCTGTTGAATTTGTTGTGCAGTGCTGCCACTCAATGTGCCATTTACAGCAAGGTAATCTGCAATCTGAACAGCAGAGACCCCAGCTTCCTGCATGCTGGCAGTAATGCCTGCGGTAAAGAAAGTCTGCGCAACGCCTGGCGCACCTCTCAATGCAGCTTCGGCGCGGATGAAATTATATTCAGCAAATGTCAACATGCGTTGGGGTGCAGCACCAGAATAGGTAAACGGAGGAGTAGTTCCGGCTGTTACAATACCACGTAAGAATGTGTGAATCCGGCTATAACTATTACCAGCTGCTCCGGGAGCTGGATTATTTACAACACCTGCAAAAGCATTGGGTGAAACAACAATTGAGGCGCCTGCACCAACACCGCCACCAGTAACATTATTACTTAATGTAATGGTTGTGGCTGTTACAGCAGTTGACACGGTACCTGGAGGAATATTTGTTCCTGAAATAACCATATTCACGCCGGCTGGACCGCTTGGTGTTCCTGTAGATACAGTGGAATTAAATGTAAGCACATTACCTGCGGCTGTTGCTGCTGAAGTGCTTAACGTTATCGGAAGTTGTATACTCTGGTAAGGGAATGAAGTAAAATAATAGGGCCTGCGCGGATCAAATTTTGCATTCATCCTTGTTACCATACTGTTATCCGCATACAAATAGCCAGGTCTGCTTACCTCAAATGCTGAAATAGGGTTTCTATTGTTTGCGACATCATAAAACGGAGTGGAGAAATTATCCGTATTGGAGGCCATAAAAGCTGCTCCGCTATTAATCAGAGCAGTTAATTGTTGTACACAGTAGGTTGGATTAAATTTGCTGTAATGTAAAAACAAACGAAGTTTTAAGGTATTCGCCAATTTTATCCACTGGGCTTTTGCTGTTGTAAAATTTCCGCCATTGGTATAGATAACCGAATTAGTTCCCGGCGTAAGAACACTGGAAGTTGCATTCAGGTCAACTATAGCTGCATCAAGTAAAGTAATAACATTCCGGTAAATACTGGAATCGTGATCGTAATGCGGTTGCGTATTGGCGGTAAGTTGCTGCGCCTCTGAATAGGGCATCTTGCCCCAAACATCTACTACCAGCGCATACTCATAAGCTTTCAGGATTTTTGCAACCCCGGTATAATATGGGCTTGTGGTACCCTGTTTGATGATTAATTCCAGGTCGCTTAATGTGCCGGAAGTACCGTTACCACCGGCATGAACACTTGCCCATGAATTGTTTACATCGGTCCCTGTAATGTTATACCTGGAATATTCATAAGTCTGGTTGGGTTGTGAAGCTAAACCCGACATCATCTGCATAATAAGAGTCGAGTACCTGAAAATATCACTGCCTCCTTCAAAGCTCAGATTCACCTGTGCAGAAGTCAGCAACTGGGCAATTGGGCTGTTGGAATCAGGAAGACGGTCGGGATCTTTATTAATATCCATAAATTTCTTACAGGAGCTTATGCCCACAATCCCTGCAAAAAGAATGACCAGTTTAAAATATCTGAGTTTCATAATTATATTTTTTTTAATTAAAAGCTTAGGTTTAGTCCTACTCCAACAGTACGGGTTTGTGGTAAAGCGTTAAACTCCAAGCCCTGCGCATTGCTGATACCGAGAACATTTTGTTCAGGATCCAGGTGAGGATAGAATGGAGAATTCAGGAAAAGATTACGCCCAAACACACTCATTGACGCACTGCTGAATGGTGTTTTATTCAAAACAGACGCAGGCATTGTGAAACTCATTGATGCTTCCCTTATACGGAACCAGCTGGTTTTAAAAATAAAACCTTCTGCGGCAGCAAATTTTCCACTGTTGCCAAAGTATTGTTCTGCTGAAAGATATGTAGTGTTTGGCTGGCCATTGGTATATACCGCATCAAAGATATAAGGCTTCTGTAATACACCGGCAGCATCATATCTTGGATATTGAGCGGTTTCTTTAGTTACACCATTACGCTGCAGGTCGGCAATGTTCCGGCTGTATATGTCACCACCTTCCTTATATTCCATCAGGAAAGAAAGAGAAATGAATTTCCAGTTAATGGTATTCGTAATACCCAGTACATATTTAGGATTAGGATTGCCAATCTTCTGTGTACCTGAAGTAACAAATGGAAGACCATTGGCACCAACAACAATTTTATTTCCTTTGTTGGGGTCTCTTACATAGGCATTGCCGTATATCTGTCCATATTCTTCACCAACAACCAACCGGGTATTTGGAGTTACAAATCCACCCAGAGCAATGTTAGTAACGCCATTTTCCAGTTTGTCAACAATTGCCTTAAACTGGGTGTAAGCAAGATTAATGTTCCAGCTGAAGGATTTTGTTTTAAGTGGGGTAATGCCAACACCCAGCTCCACGCCATTGTTGGTAAGGTTGCCGGCATTTCTTACTTGTGAGGTTATACCTGAAGTAGCCGAGACGGGAACAGAAAAAATAAGTTTCCTTGATTTTTGTTTGTAACGCGTAACATCAATTGTCAATCGACCCTTAAAAAATGAAAGTTCGGCAGCTATTTCTTTATTCTTAGTAAACTCAGGTCCCAGTCCGGGGTCTCCGGCAGCATTACTCAATGCAAAACCTTGTATGCCATTAAAAGGGTAAGCGATAGAAGGTCCGAAACCATCAGCAGAGGAGGCTCCGGCAAAATAAGAATCGGTGGAATAAACAAAATCACCGGCCTTTCCTACGCTGGCAATATTACCCCTGATCTTTATGTTATCAATGATCTTACTTTTCAGTTTGGGGAACAATTCTGTAATATTAATGGATCCACCAAAGCCATTATACAAGTACGAATTGTTGCCAATTTTAAAAGTAGAGGACCAATCATTTCTTAAAGTAGCATTTACCGTGAATATACTTTTAAAACTTACAGACAGGTCCCCATATAAACCTAACAGCCTTGTTTTTGATGAACCATTTTGTGGGGCTGGGCTATAAGTAGTCGTATTACTAAGTTGTTCAAAATCCCTTACAATAATTCCTTTGCCATCCAGTTGTGATGCATTGCTGTAAACCTGGCTAAACTCTGTTCCGGCTATAAGTGTTCCGCTCCAGCTTTTAACCCTTTTACTGGCAGTCAAATATCCGTTGGAACCAAGGCTGCGATAGTTGTTTCTGGTTTCACGAACCGCACCCACTAAATTGGCTGTGGTGTTAGCGCCACCACGTGCACCGATCTGGTCATAAGCATGCTGGAAAATTGAATAAACGTCAGTACCTAATTTATAATCTGCCTGCAGCCACTTGGTAAGTCTGAAGTTTAAGGAAACGTTTCCGATGAATCTGTTGATCTCATCCCGGTAGCGGTTGTGTTTAATGGTCCAGTGTGGATTATCATCGATACCGGGAACCGGATCTAAATACTTTTGATTACCTGCAGCATCTTCAAATGCCAGGCCGCTCAGGTTATAGCTGCGGGGCATAAACCATCCCCGGAACATTGGATTGCTTAACTGGTTTCCCTGCTGAGTTCTGCGGGAAGCATTGTTAGAATAATTGCCGCTGACAGAAACGGTTAAATAATTATTGACTTTTGAACTGACGTTAAGAGAGAAGTTGTGACGGATCAATTCATTATTTTCAATGACACCTTTGTTTTTCAGGTAGCCATAAGAAAAACGGAAAGTATTTTTATCTGAACCACCTGAAAAAGCAATATTGTTTTGCCAGTTCATACCCTGCCGGAAAATTTCTTTTACATTATTCGGGTAAGCTTGCAGTACTTCTGTTCTGTTATTTAGCCCTGTTGCCGGATTATAAGCAGTTGTAACCGTTTGCCCGACAATGCGTGGACCCCATGATGCTTGTGTAAGTACCGGGGGTGTACCTGACCCGTAAAAAACTCCACCTACACCCTGCGCATACTCATTTTGATAATCAGGGAAACGGTTCACACTTTCCAATTGGTAAGTTGTGGAATATTGAATCGAGCTCTTCTGGCCTGCTTTTCCTTTTTTAGTCGTAATTAAAATGACTCCATTAGCTGCTCTTGATCCATATAATACAGCAGCAGAAGCTCCTTTCAATACACTGATACTTTCAATATCATCCTGGTTTAGGTCAATAGCCCTGTTGGAACGGGGCACACCATTTTGAAGTGCAAAACCACCACCACTGTTGTCAATGGGGATTCCATCTACCACAAATAATGGCTGGTTAGAACCTGTAAAAGTTGTAAAGCCACGGATCAAAATACTGGAACCCGTAAAAGAACCGCCGGCTCCGCTGGTCCTTACACCCGGCACTTTTGAAGCAAGAGCATTGGCTACATTGGTAGTGTGGGCCTGCGTCAGTTCGGTACCGCTAAGCTGGGTGACACCATAACCTAATGTCTTTTTATCTTTTTTGATACCAAATGCAGTCACTACTACCTCAGACATCGTTCTGTCTTCATTTTTCAATGTTGCATCAAGTACTGACGATGCTCCGATTGCCATCTCAACAGGACTCATATCTACTGCAGAAAAAACAAGTGCCTTGGCATTTGCAGGAATAGTAAGGGAATATGTCCCGTCTGCTTTTGTGATCGTACCGGTAGTTGTTCCTCTTACCATGACCGATACATTCTGAAGAGGAGTGCCTTTATCATTGGTAACCTTACCGCTGATTGTGCGTTGTGCCAATGCCTGGGCGGCGAAGAACACAACTCCCCAAAGGAGTAAAAACAATTTTCTCATGAGCATTTAGTTTTAGTATATAATTGAAATCAAAACCTCCTGAGCCTCTCTAAGGATCAAAGGGGGCTTGAAATTAAAGAACCTTGAACAAAAAATTCAAAAAAACATTCAGTTTTTGAAAAACACCCCGGTTAAGAGATATTTTACCTTTATTCCATTCTTATATCGGACAATTTCGCTGAAACGTTTGCTGCTTTAAAAACCGGTTGCCACTATCTATGAAAATATGCTGTAAAAGTAATGAAATCAGTTATTTCTTTACCCGGATCACCGAAATTAAAATAGAAGGCAACAACACCAGATTGGTAAAGGTAGCGGTAACGAGAGTAAGAGAGGTTAACCAACCCAAAGCCTGCGTGCCGTCGAAGCCACTAAAGCAGAAAATGATAAAGCCGGCAATCAATACAAGGGAAGTGTAAATAATGCTGATACCGGTATTGTGTATGGTGTCAATCACAGTTTTTTTCTTGTCAAAATCATTAGCCGGTAGTTCCTGTTTATAATTCACAAGAAAACGGATCGTTACATCAATTGCAATACCAAGAGCGACACTGAAAACCAGTACAGTAGATGGTTTTAGCGGGATCCCCACCCAACCCATAATACCTGCGGTGATCAGCAGCGGGATGATATTGGGAATAAGAGAACAAATCAATATCCGGGCTGAACGAAAGAGATAAAACATGCATAGTGCGATCAGCAAAAAAGCCCAAAGTATACTGTCTTTTAATCCATCAATTATATACCGGCTGCCTTCCAGGAACGTAACACTGGTGCCGGTAAGCTGCACATTGTACTTGTCTTTGGCAAAAAGTTGGTTTATCCGTGCACTAATGCTGTCGAGGATCACAGGCAGTCGTTTACTGCCAACATCTTTCATGCTTACACTGATGCGGGCTTTTTGGAGATTGCTATCCATAAAGCTCGAAGCCAATTTTTCAAATGAATTTTTATCCGCCGGATGTTCTGCATTTTTGCTACTGTCCCTGCGAAAACTGAGATATTTCGAAAGCGCCGGCAATACAAATTCGCTCGGCATACTATAGTAAGTAGTATCTCCGTCATTAAATGACTGGTTGACGAATTTTAACCCATCCGTAATACTCAGAGGCCGGCCAACATCTTTGAGGTTAGACAGAAATTGTGACAACGAATCGATCCGGACAAGGTTATCGAAATGACGCGTCACTCCTCTTTTTTCTTTGGTATCCACCACTATTTCCAGGGGCATCACTCCATTGAAATTGGTTTCAAAAAAACGAAGGTCAGTGTATATTTTATCCGACTTGGGCAGGTCGTCTACAATATAACCCAGCGTTTTTAATTTGAACATACCTGCGATGGATAATGCAACAAAACCAAGCGTAACAGCATAAATAAGTTTACGGTGATTAAGCGACCATCTTTCCAACCGGTCAAGCCAGCGATTCAGTTGGGCGTTTTCCAGGTATTTGGTGTGCCGGCTTTTTGGCGCCGGCAAATAACTGAGTATCGCAGGGATAAAAATTAATGAAATAAAAAATAAAGCAATAATGTTGATGCCCGCTACAATGCCAAATTCTTTCAGGATCTGGCTTTGTGTAAATGCAAATACGGCAAAGCCAATGGCAGCTGCCAGGTTACAGAACAATGTTACAACCCCCATGCGTTCCACCATCATCACAAGCGATTTTTTCTTATCACCTGTTTCGTTATAATTAGTATGGAATTTATTGAAAAAATAAATGCAGTTGGGGATACCGATCACTACTATTAAAGGAGGTATCAGCGCATTCAGGATACTAATTTTAAATCCAAATAACTGGATGGTAGCAAAACTCCAGACCACCCCGAGTAAAACAACGGTTAAGGAAAGCCACATAGCGCTGAAGCTGCGGAAAAACAATAGTAAAATGATGGCAGAAAGGATCAACGATGCAAGGATAAACATCCGCATTTCTTTTACAACCCTTACTGACAATTCTGTACGGATATGAGGCAAACCGCTTTTATATACCGTAAGACCATTGGCTTTACCAAAATCATCGGCCAGTTTGCTGATATTGTCTACAATACCCATGCGGGCCTTGGATGCCATCAGGTCTTTGTTGATTCGGACACCCATCAACCATGCATGGGTGGATGGGTTGTATAAAAGCTGGCGGTAAAAAGGAAGACCGAGAAAGGTCCTGGCACCACTGTCGATCTCTGCCTGGGTAAGTATGCGGTCTGCGAAAATGGTATCGGCTTTTAATTTTTCAGTTTCTGGAATTTTTACAAGATCAACTGCTGTGGGAACAGCAATAATATCATCCACACCTTTTACTTTTTTCAGGTTGCGTTGAAGTGAAGAATAGTCATTAAATAATTTTTCTGTAAAAAAATGATCGGTTTGTATGCCGATAACAAGAAGGTTCCCGTCTTCACCGAATTGTTTTCGAAATTCCTGGTATGCTTTGTATTTGGAATTATTGATGGGGATAGCCCTGGAAAAATCATAACTCAATTGCACTTTGCTTGCATGATAAACCATAAACCCGGTGATGGCTGCAAGAACCAGTAACAGCGATAAACGGTATTTCAGAATAAATTTTCCAAGATTATGCCACATGATCTGTAGAGCAATTGTAAGGTTGCAAAGAAACGTAAAAAACAGGGTAAAAAGGTCAAATAAGTTAAACAGGTCATATCAGTCAAATGAGTCATAATAGTCAAATAAGTCACATATGACCTGTATGACCAATTTGACCTATATGACTTACCTGGGATTTCTGACTTTAGAATACTTTTGAAGAATGAGATGCCCGTTTTTTATTATATCTTTTTTTATAAATATTGCATCTATAGCTCAGCAGCCAATTACTCCCATCGGCCAGTGGAGAGAACATTTGCCATATAACAGCGCCATTGATGTAACAGCAGGCGACGGCAAAGTGTATTGCGCAACACCCTATAGTTTATTTTCAGTGAACATCTCCGATAACACAATCGAAAGGATGAGTCGTGTTACAGGGCTTAATGAAACAGGGATCAGCGCCATAAAATATGATGAGACCAACAGCAAACTTTTTATTGCATACAACAACAGCAATATTGATATTATTTACCGGAATGATATTTATAATGTGCCCGATATAAAACGGGACAATATAATTGGTGATAAAACCATTTATAATATTTATCCGCTGAACAAAAACTATTATCTCTCCACCGGGTTGGGTGTTATTGTTATTGATGGTAACCGGTATGAAGTAAAAGATTCCTGGTTCATCGGCAACGGCGGCAACCCCGTAAAAGTAAATGGCTTTACAAGCGATGGGACTTTTTTTTACGCCGCTACGGAAGAGGGGTTGAAGAAAGTTCCTGTGAATTCGCCCAATCCTGCCAACTATGCTAACTGGCAGGTACTAAGCGGAAGCAATGGATTGTCAACAGGGGCTTGCAAAAATGTGCTGAATGTTCAGAATAAAATAGTGGTACAAAAAAATGATTCATTGTTTATACAGAATGGAACTGCCTGGTCCTTTCTTTATACAGATACATGGCCTGTTGTAAGCAGTAATACAACAGAAAATAAAATTCAATTGTGCGAAAGACAATTGAACGGCATCAGCAAGGTCGTGATATTGAATGCTGACGGAACAGTTTTGAGAACACTGGCCA
Source organism: Chitinophagaceae bacterium (assembly GCA_035318845.1). Taxonomy (GTDB): domain Bacteria; phylum Bacteroidota; class Bacteroidia; order Chitinophagales; family Chitinophagaceae; genus JJ008. Next base: position 66,929 of record DATHDV010000011.1, on the reverse strand, counting down.
ATGTTGGCGCTGTTTCATTTCCACGTAAGGCCATTTTATATAACAATGATCCCTGGGTGGCCGACCAGTTTGCCTGCTTGTCGCATTTCGGTGCTTCATTAACGTACCAACAATATATTCTTAATTCACCGCAGGCAACAGCAAGTGGTGAAATGCTTGTTTACAATAATGTTTTTTATGCTACGGCAGGTTCAGTCAATGATGCCTGGAATTACCTGTATAATGGTGATGGTATTTATGTTTTTTCAGAAGGAAACCCGATAGCTATCGGGTGGAATAATATCAACCGCTACCGGTATGCCCCGATCGATTCATTGCTGGACTATGTAACGATTGCGATCGATAAAAGAGATGAGACCATTTGGGCTGGGTCTTATGGCGGCGGGTTGCTGCATGTGAAGCCCGGACCCGTTTTTGAAATTTTTAAACAAAATTATTTGGGAGCCACTGTTGGTGACCCCACGAGTTATCGGGTGGCCGGCCTGGCATTTGATACCGATAATAATTTATGGATATCCAATTTTGGTTCTTCACAGCCATTACAGGTCCGTAAGAATGATGGTAACTGGAAAAGCTTTTCGCTGCCGTATGTTTTATTTGCTAATGCGTTGTCACAAATTATTATTGATGATAACAATTATAAATGGATCGTATCTCCGATGGGCAATGGATTGATTTGTTACGATCATGGTTCATCGATTGATAACACCGGTGATGACCGGTGGAGAAAATATGGCCCCGGTGCGGGCAATGGAAATTTACCTGTTGGCGAACCGTATTGTGTGGCAAAAGATAAAAGCGGGTTCATTTGGGTGGGAACATCAGATGGCATCGGGGTGATCCAATGTCCTGAACAAACATTTGGTTCACCCGCTTGCGATGCAATATGGCCCATTGTTCCCAATGGAAATTTTGCCGGGTATTTATTCAAAGGACAACGGGTGAACAGTATTGCAGTAGATGGCGCCGACAGGAAATGGGTGGCAACAAAGAATGGCGTATTCCTTGTCAGCACAACGGGAGAAAAAATTATTTACCGGTTTACAGAAGATAACAGCCCCTTATTAAGCAGCGACGTAAAAAAAATAACCATTGATGGCAAAACAGGTGAAGTGTATTTTGCTACGCTAAAAGGTATATGTTCATTTCGCAGCACGGCAACTGAAGGTGGAGAAACCAATGAAGAGGTGCTGGTGTTTCCCAATCCGGTGCCGCCGGATTTTACAGGCACTATTGCCATTCGTGGTTTGGTGAATAATGCGATTGTGAAGATCACCGAACTGGATGGACGATTGGTTTATCAAACAAGAGCACTGGGCGGGCAGGCCGTATGGGATGGAAGAAATTATAAGGGACAAAAAATTTCCAGCGGAGTATATCTTGTATTGGTAAATGATGATGGTAAAAAAGAAAGGATGGCAACAAAGATTTTTTTTATTAGCAAGTAAAGTCGGAAAGTCCAAAAGAATTTTTCTGAATACTGTGAAGTTATTTCATTGAGAAGACTCGTCTTTCCGACTTCCGGACTTTCGGTCTTTTTCATTAACTTAAAAACTATGCCTGATAAACTCCATAAAACAAAAGGCATTGTACTTCGTACAGTGAAATATGGAGAGACGAGCATCATCGTTACCATCTTTACAGAATTATTTGGTGTGCAATCCTATTTGGTGAACGGGGTCAGGACTTCCACCAAAAAAGGAACGGGGAAAGCAAACCTGTTTCAACCATCTGCTATTTTGGACCTGGTAGTTTATCACAATGAATTAAAACATCTGAACCGCATCAAAGAATTTAAGTGGGGCTATTTATACCAGCATATTTTGTCGGACGTAAGAAAAAATGCCGTAACATTATTTATGGTAGAGTTGCTTACGAAATGTTTGAAGCAGCCGGAAAGTAATCCCGATCTTTTTCATTTTGTGGAAGATGTTTTCATAAACCTGGACGAGAGCAACAATGCCGTGATGGCAAATCTTCCTTTGTTTTTTGCTTTGCACCTGCCTTTCCATTTTGGTTTCCGGATCACGGATAATTATAATACCGTAAATCCTTTTTTGGATCTGCAGGAAGGAAGATTTGTTGAGGAGAGGCCGCATCATCCGCATTTTTTAGAAGATAAGCAGGCATCTGTTACTTCACAGTTATTAAAAGTGATGCAGCCTGAAGAGTTGGAAGACATTAAATTGAATCATGATTTTCGCCGTAACTTATTATATGTCTATGAAACGTATTATGCATTGCACATTCCCGATTTTGGAACGATGAAAAGTTTGCCGGTGCTGAGGGAGATATTGGGTTAGATCTTAAATGTAACTGTTAATGGGCTGTGGTCGCTTAGTTTCGCCCACTCTTTATGTGCTCCAACTTTTATACCCGTTATTTTTTTAGCAAGATCTATGGAGGCAAAACAATAATCAATATGATATGCTTTGTCCGGGTGCCGGTACATAAACAAAGTATTATGTTTTTCCTTCCCTTGTTGTTGATCATAAAACCTGTGATAGGCGCTGTAAATTTTTTTGCTTTCTAACAAGGCTACAACAGTTGAATGATTCCCTTCACGGCGTGGTTTATCCCAAATGGTATTGCTGTTGAAATCTCCCATCAAAATTGTTTTTTGCCCTTTTAGCAGATCGTTGTAAAAGTGTAATGCTTTCCAAACCTGTCCTATGTATTCATAACCTTTGTCCTGGGGATTGTTAGCCCAAATTGCAAAAAGAGTAAAATCAATTTTTCCTCCTGTCACTATAATGGGCAATACGTTTCGAAAATCGGGCATGTAGCTATCATGCAGTTTGAATTTATAATTGCTGTATGAAAATATACCCAGTCCTTTATTCAGGTTCTTCCCGGACCAGATAACATCTTTTGGTAAAGGAACTTCGTCTTTAAATTTTAATTTATCAGGATGCTCACATTCGGGGACAATAACAATGTCAGGTTGTTGGGTGAGAATGAAACTGGCTTTGTTTCTATAAGCCATATTGCAATTCCAGGTAGTGATTTTCAAAATGATCGTTCTGTTTAAAAAGGATAAAAGGTTATATTATTCTTTTTGAGTCTGTAAATAATGGATTAACAACCGCGACTCCCGGTTTCTTTCCCTTTTCAAAACTCCCCAATTCATTTTCCCACCCCAAAGCTTTTGCTCCATTGCCCGTAGCCCATTGCAGGATCGTTCCAATGGGGATATGGGGAAAATATTTGTGAACAGCTTCTATTTCTTTCGTAATACTCAGTTGCCAGTTGCTGCTATAACTATCTGTGCCAAGAACAATAGGACAATTATGCTTCATCAGCATATCAATGGGGGGAACTTTGTTCTCAATATAAAGATTGGCATTGATGCATAAGCAATATACCAGTTTCAACCCGTTGCTGGTTGCGTATTCATTGGCCCATATAACATCTTCTTCGGGCATGAAAGTATTATGGATCAAAAAAATGGTTTGACCATTATTAAAATAAGGCAACACAGACCGGATACTGCTTTTGCCTGTTACAGGAAATGGTGATCCGTCTATACCAAAGATCTTAAACAGTTTCAGGTAATCTCCTCCGCCGCTTTTATACAATTCATCTTCAGCCGGGTGTTCCTGGTTGTGTATGGAGATAACCTGGTCTTTTGTGGCTTCATTGATCAGTTGAAATGTTTTGGGGCTGATACTATAAGGTGCATGGGGAACTAAAGAGGTTCGATGTTGGATGTTGGATGTTTGAAGTCGTTGCTCTAACGATTCAGCCACTTTTTTGTAATGATTGAAATTCTCTTCTGCTTTTTCATCCGTAAAACTCAGTACTTCCACAAAATTCTGCCAGCGGATCCTGCTTTTACTTTTTACAGAGGCAGTATCGGCAGTATTCCCAATATCTCCAACCGCCACTATACCATTGTCATACATTTCCTTTTCTGCAGCGATGATAGCATGCATCTTTAAAGTTTCAGGGTCTTCGTAAGCCTCCCCCTTGCGGGGAGGTTTGGTGGGGGCCTCTCTTTTGGTAACTACTGAACATAAAAATTCGATCAACCCCGTATGCGGCGGTATCACATTTTTCAAATGACTTAATTCAAGATGGCAATGGCAATTGACCAGGCCCGGAGTAAGAATGCCATCAAAAGACTGTACATCATCGCCGGCGTCGTTAACTGAAATAATATCTTCAACGATCCCTTCTTCATCAGTAACCAATACTTTATCATCTCCTAAGAAACGATACCCGTCAAATAGTTTAGTTGCTTTGAATTTCTTTAAACCCATGCAGGCAAATTACAAATTTCATCCCGCCAATAGCGGGGCCAAATCATTAAATTTGCGGCCTCATTAGGATTTGTAATTTTTTATTTACGATTTATCACATTATGCTTGATCGTTTGGAAGCCATAAAAGCAAGATTTGACCAGTTGGGGGTAGCCCTTACTAATCCTGCCATTGTTGGCAACAATAAAAAATTTACGGAGACCAGCAAAGAATACCGCAGCCTGGAAAAAATTGTTATTGCCTATAACGATTATAAGAAGGTCCTTGATGATATTAGTTTTTACAAAGAGGCATTGAATGGGGATGATGAAGAAATGAGGGAATTGGCCAAAATGGAGGCGCCGGCATTGGATGAAAAGAAAACTCAAATGGAGGCATTTATCAGGCAATTGCTGATACCGAAAGACCCGCAGGATGAAAAGAATGCTATTATTGAGATCAGGGCAGGTACCGGGGGGGACGAAGCCAGTTTATTTGCCGGCGATTTGCTGAGAATGTATATGAAGTATTGTGAAAGAAAAGGATGGAAAACAGCGCTCCTGAGTGAGAATGAAGGAAGTGTTGGAGGATATAAAGAAGTGCAGCTTGAGGTTACCGGCGATGATGTATATGGTACTTTGAAGTTTGAAAGTGGTGTACATCGTGTGCAGCGGGTTCCGGACACGGAAGCATCAGGAAGAGTACATACATCTGCTGCCACCGTAGCCGTGATGCCGGAAGCCGAGGAGGTGGATTTTGAATTAAACCCTGCGGATGTAAAAATGGAAACAGCCCGGAGCGGTGGGGCCGGTGGGCAAAACGTAAATAAAGTGGAAACCAAAGTGATGCTGACGCATATACCTACCGGAACTGTTGTTATATGCCAGACTGAAAGATCGCAATTGGGTAACCGGGAAAAAGCCATGCAGATGCTCCGCACAAGGTTGTATGAAGAACAAGTGAGAAAACAAGAGGAAGAAATTTCCCGTCACCGGAAGAGCCTGGTAAGTACCGGCGACCGCAGCGCCAAGATCAGAACGTATAATTTTCCCCAGGGCCGTGTTACCGATCACCGTATTGGCCTTACTCTATATAACCTGGATGACATCTTAAATGGCAATATCAGGGAATTGATTGAAGCCCTTCAGTTTGCGGAAAATTCAGAGAAACTGGCCAAACAGAATTAATTTTTTCAGCCCCTCCCGGAATAACCCCCGTCAATCTTTTCCATGCAAAACCTTTCCAATAAAATGGTTTTGAGATTTAATAAAAATTGATTTTTGGCATGATTTTTAAAGGCATTATGTGAATCTTTGTTTTACTATAGAAGAAAAGCTCTTTGTCAGCCAGGTGTCAGATAGGTATATTAGCAAAGGAAGTTTGTTATGAAATGCTCTGGATCATAGCATCGTAGAGATACAAAACCTCTTGTTGAGATTTTACGAAAGAAGGAATAAGTGGAATTACTCAAGTTGAGCTTTTAAACTTTCATTAACAGCAAACATCATACTACTGGCAGTAAATTTGCGTTATATATAGGAACAACGATTATTTAAACTCATTATAAAGACAGTCAATTTTCTCATAAGCAGTTAGTTTTGGTTGCGACCCCTGTTTCTACAGGGGTCTATTTTTTTACATACCTCTTCAGACTAAAAAAGACTCCCAGCGTACAGCCCACCGCATCGGCAATAATATCTCCCTCATCAAAAGAGCGGTTGTTAATGAAGTATTTCTGAACGAATTCCATTCCAATGCCATAGCTGAGGCTCAGCAGGCCGATCCATATAAAAACAGTTCTTAACCTTGTGCTGACTGAATACATCTTCAGCATGGCCCAGCACCACAAGCTTACCATGATGGCAAACATGCCAATATGCACCCATTTGTCGAACCAGATCTTATCCAGCCAGTTTTCTTTTGGGAAGGCAGAACCAGGAAGTGTAAGCAAAACCACAGAAATAATAAACCAGGTGATGGCGGGGATAAATGAAGGCTTTATTTTTTTCAATGATATTATTTCTGCAATATTAGCACAGGAAGTTTATATAAAAAGGAGCCCCATAAGAGGCCCCCGTTTAACCAACTATAGATCCAAAACTACTATAGCAATAATTGATCACTATCCCAATTACGGGAAAACAACATGATCCGATTTACAAACAGGAAGAAACTCAGAGTTTGCCCATAACATACATATCTCCTTGTGGCGTTGGGCTGCCACCTTTCTTTTCCAGCGTAATGGCGAAGGCTTCGGCGCCCTGTGTATTTTTGGCCTGGATCAGCAATCTTTCTTTTTTGATATCAAAAACTCCAAGGTCAACAGGCTTACCATTAAGGATGGCCCAAAGTTGATACTGCTTATCACTGGCCGGAACGGGTAAATTATTGGCCAGGAGATATACATCATGTGAAGTAGTATCCCAATAAACGGTGGCATAAGATGCAGGAGAAATTTCCATTCCTTTCATTGACGCCATCCTGATATTCGGATTTTGCTGAAGGATTTGCATATCCTTATCCATATCATTCAGCTTGACCACTATATTGTCGTAATTCTTTTGAAGATCTTTATTCTTATTGTAAAGGTTGATACTGTAATATAAACTTCCTGCCAGCAGGATAACCGATGCGGCCGCAACATATTTTAACCAACCCGTTTTCCTTCCCTGTTCGGATTGCATCGAAACAATTTTTCCTGCTGTGCCGATTTTATCGATGATCTTATTCTTTAGATCAGCAGGAGGAGCAATAGCATTTTCCATGGCTTGTTTTTCCAATGCCATTTCAAATGTTGTCCTTGCTGCAAGCACTTCGGGGTATTGGTCACAGCTTCTCTCAAACTCTCTTCTTTCTTCATCAGAAGCAAGCCCGAGAACATAGCTCTCCACAATTCCGCTTGATATGTATTCCTGTATATTCACTATCTATTGGATCATTGTTCTTAATTGTATCAATGCAGTTCTTATTCTTGTCTTCACAGTCCCCAATGGTATATTCAGCGCTTTCGAAATTTCTTCATGAGTAAAACCCTGGAAATATGAAAGATCAACCAAAACCCTCAGATCAGCTTTTAGTTTTGTCAATACTTTCTTCAGGCCTACATCATGTATGGCCGGCCCGGTCACAGCTCCCGCTACATCTACGTTTTCACCCAAAGGTTGGTTTTTTTGCGAATCCCTGTAACCCTTTGACCTTAGTTCATCTATCGCAGCATTCCTGGCTATATTCAGCATCCAGGTAAACAACCTTCCTTTGGATGCATCATATGATTCTATCTTTTTCCAGACGTTCACAAAAACATTCTGCAATACATCATTTGCGATCTCCTTATCAGTAACAATGGAATTTACGATGCCATATAAGGCGCCTGAATAGTTATCGTACAAATAACCGAAGGCTTTTTCGTTTCGCTGTTGCAGCAAAGCCACCAGCTCCTGTTCGCTGTATGTGGTCTTGGAGTTCAATGGTTGGTTAAGATACAATATGGATAAAATTATTGCATCGGGTTATATACGAACGAAAATTAAAAACAGATTAAGAAACCATGGATTCATACGTAGCAGCATCCATCAGGGCTTCCACATCAGCAGGGTGGTTTACCGTCATTTTCACCATCCAGCCTTTACCATAAGGGTCAGTATTAACTGATTCAGGCGAACCGGCAAGTGCAGGGTTTAGTTCAGTAACAGTTCCACTTACCGGTAAAAAAAGATCGGAAACAGTTTTTACTGCTTCTACAGTTCCAAATACAGAGCCGGCCTGCAATTCTTTGCCAATTGTTTCTACTTCCACAAACACAATATCACCAAGTTCCCTTTGGGCAAAATCAGTGATGCCGATCGTGGCCACATTGCCATCCAGGCTTATCCATTCATGGTCTTTTGTATATCGCAGGTTGGCGGGGAAATTCATGTTTCTCGATTTTGAGTAGCAAACCTAAGGGAAAATGATGAAACTACATTTTGGGTACAATCCCCTGGTTGTAGCCTTTTAATGACAGGGTTATTGCATTTCGCCGGAAGTTTCGTGCCGTTCATGGCAGCTTTTACACCATTGGTCGGAATGACTTTTACAATTGTGTGACATAGGAGTATTTTTGTTCACCTTATCGAAAAAAAAGGAAAAATTATGAGAAAATTATTTGTGTTTATTGCTGGTCTGGGCCTTTCGTTTTCAACCGTTCAGGCTCAAAAAATCTCTGGCTCTGTAAAAGATGAACTGGGAAAGGGTTTGGAAAAAACAACAGTTTCCCTGCTTCGTGCCAAAGATTCTTCTGTTGTAAAACTTGCCGTTTCATCCGCTGACGGGAAGTTTAGTTTTCAATCTTCTCCGGGTAAATTCCTGGTTAGTGCTTCACATGTTGGCTATATGCCCAGGTATTCCGGGGTATTTGAAGTAACAGGAGATCTTGAGGTTCCTGCTATTCAAATGACAAAAGCTGCAACCAATCTGCAGGGCATTAGTGTAACTGCCCAAAAGCCGATGGTGGAAGTAAAAGCAGATAAAACCATTCTGAACGTGGAAGGAACGATCAATGCAACCGGGAACGATGCGTTGGAGCTATTAAGAAAGTCACCCGGGGTGTTGGTAGATAAAGATGATAATCTCAGCCTGGCTGGTAAAAGCGGCGTTCAGGTTTATATAGACGGAAAACCTACACCTTTAGCTGGTGCAGACCTCGCCGCTTATCTTAAATCATTACAGTCGGCGCAGATCGAAGCTATTGAGATCATCACGAATCCATCTGCCAAATATGATGCAGCAGGTAATGCCGGTATCATCAATATCAGGTTAAAAAAGAATAAATCGTTTGGAACAAATGGTTCTGTGAACGCCGGTTATAATATTGGTGTTTATGCAAAATACAATACCGGGTTCTCATTAAATCATCGTAACAAGAACGTAAATATTTTTGGAAACTACAATTACAATAACTCCCACAATTACAATAATTTCAAATTATACCGCGAATTACTGGATTCAATATTTGATCAGCGAACAATCATGACCCCGAGAAACAGCAGTCATGGTTTTAAAGGAGGCCTCGACTATTTCATCAATAAGAAAAGCACGATTGGGGTGTTGATCAATGGCAATATCTCAGACAGTAAATTTGCCAGCGACAGCAAGACTTTCATCATTTATAAACCCACTATGGTAACAGATCGTATTCTGATTGCCAATAACAGGAATAAACAGGAAAGGAATAATGTAAACTTTAATCTGAATTACCGTTATACGGATACTTCAGGCCGTGAATTGAACCTGGATGCAGATTATGGTATGTTCCGTATCAAGACAAACCAGTTGCAGCCTAATTATTACTATAACGCCTCTCAAACCACCTTTCTGAGCCAAACCATTTACAGATTTATTTCTCCTACTGATATTAATATTTATACTTTAAAAGGAGATTACGAACAGAATTTTAAGAAAGGAAGACTGGGTCTTGGATTTAAAACTTCCATAGTTAAGACAGAGAATAATTTTGGCAGATACAATGTACAGCAAATGGATCCAGAGGTAAAACAACTGGATATACCCCGCAGCAACCAGTTTAATTACAGCGAAAATATCAATGCCGCATATATAAACTATAATAAACAACTTAAAGGTGTTATGATACAAGCAGGGGTAAGGGTTGAGAACACTAATTCTACAGGTGATTCTTATGGATTAAATACTGATGGATCAGTCAATACTGCAAGTAAACTCACTTTTGAAAAGAAATACACAGATGTTTTTCCAAGCGCAGCCATTTCGTTCAATAAAAATCCAAAGAACCAATGGGGCATTTCTTACAGCCGCCGTATTGACCGCCCGGCTTACCAGGATCTGAACCCGTTTGAATTTAAACTGGATGAATATACATTCATGAAGGGTAATACCAATCTTCGCCCGCAATACACAAATATCGTTTCACTGACGAATACATATAAGTATAAACTGACAACAAAGCTGAGTTATAGCCATGTTGCTGATGTATTCACTCAATTGGTGGATACCGCAGAAAAATCAAAAAGCTTTTTAACCAAGAAGAACCTGGCTACACAGGATGTGTTTAATTTAAACATAAGTTATCCTTTCCAGTATAAAACCTATAGCGCTTTTGTAAATTTCAGTGCAAACAAATCGCATTATAAGGCTGATTTTGGAGGAGGAAACCGGGTTGTTGACCTGAATGTATTCTCATTCAACATCTATATGCAGCATAGCCTGAAGATCGGGAAAAAGGGCTGGACAGCAGAAACAAGCGGTTGGTTTAATTCACCTTCCCTCTGGGGAACTTTTAAAAGCAAATCTCTTTGGAGTGTGGATGCTGGAATGCAGAAAACCTTATTTAAGGGTAAAGGAAATTTAAAAGTTTCTGTTACAGATATATTTTATACGCAGCGCTGGCAGGGAAAAAGCGATTTTGCAGGCCAGTTAACAACTGCCAGCGGGCACGGAGAAAGCCGGCAATTACGCACCAGCTTTACCTTTAGATTTGGAAAGAACACTGTAAAAGCAGCCCGTCAGCGTAAAGATGCTTCGGAAGATGAAAAGAACCGTACGCAAAGCAGCGGGGGAATAGGTAACTAATAATTTTTGGATGAAATAATTTATCCCTCAAAATAAAAACCCTCACAAATTCTGTGAGGGTTTTTATTTTTCAATGTTTCTTTCGTTTGACAAGTTTTGCTTTAATGATCCTCACATCTTCCAAAGGCCTGTCACGGTCCGCACCCGTGCTGGTTGGAACGGCAGCAATTTTATCAACTACTTCTAATCCTTTTATCACTTCTCCAAACACCGTGTAGTTATCATCAAGATGAGGTGTGCCGCCGATGGTTTTATATACTTCTCTTTTATTGGAAGGAATTTTTCTGCCACCCATACGGGTAGTTTCTAAAACATCTAACGCGGAATCAGTAAAGATTTTTCCCTGCACAATATAAAACTGGCTGCCGCTGCTTGCTTTTTGAGGATTTACATTATCTCCCTGTCTTGCCGCAGCAATAACTCCTTTTTTATGAAATAAAGTTGTTCTGAATTCGGACGGAATTGTATAAGCCGGTCCACCATTACCTAACGGTATCCCGGCAGTAGCTGTTTTACTGTTCGGGTCACCACCCTGTATCATAAAATTTTTAATGACCCGGTGAAATAAAACACTGTCATAGAAACCAACTTTTACCAGCTTTAAAAAATTGTCCCGGTGCAAAGGAGTGGAATCGGACAGTCGAATAACTATATCTCCCCTATTTGTCTGTAACAACACATCCCTCTTCCGGTCTTTCTTTTTGACGGCGGAATCTTTTTGCGCATAAGATAAAAATGTCAAAAAAATACAAATGATGAAAGCGATTTGTTTTTTCATATAAAGACGATTTATACTCCCCTTTAGGGGCTGGGGGTATTGTTTTCAAAATAAAGCAATACATGATCTTTCAGAAAATTTTCCTGTTCGATCGCATTCATATCCGGCATCGCCTTGAGTTGTTTGAAATGCGGCCAGCCATCAGCATCCACGCCCTCTAATTCATAATAGCCGCTTTGTGAAAACAAAGAACAAACAGCGATGTGCATCAGGTCCTGTTTCTGTTCTTTGGTAAATTTTTCTTTGATGTCGCCAAACTCCTGGACGCCTATCAAAAATAAAATGGTTTCCAGGTCTGGTTTTTTGCCAAATCGTTCAACCAGCTTCGCTTCCAGGTTCCACCAGCGCTGTTGCAGATCATCATTTGCATTCATACCCGACAAAGATAGCAGGATAGATAATAGTGAATAGATAACAGGTGATAGTTAATAGTGAATAGATAATAGATAAAAGTGTTCTCCATTCGTAACTCAATCCGGGATCCGGAATACACTATTATCTATTCACTTTTAGTTTTTATCTGCATTTTAAACCTTTTCCACTATTACGGCAGTACCATAGGCCAGTACTTCAGTAACACTGCCGACCACCTGGTTGGCATCATAGCGCATATTAATAACTGCATTGGCGCCCCGGTCAGAAGCATGCTGCATCATCTGCTGAAAAGCTTCTTCTCTTGTTTTTTCACAGAGCTCGGTGAAGATGGAGATCTTTCCGCCAAAAATGGTTTGAAACCCGCCGGCAATATTCCCGAAAATACTCCGGGAGCGGACAATGATGCCCCTGACGACCCCAAGGTTTTTTGTCACCTTGTAACCGCTTAGTTCAATATTGGTAGTTACCATTGATTGATCGATCATAGCTTTAATTTTTTACTAATATAAAGAATAGTTGACGTTGTTCATCTGCCTATCAAAAACTACCTTTGCGAAAATCACAAATAGATGTTGCAGCTACAAGGATTAAGGCAAAACCCGCAATCGGCAAAGGACAGGCTTGCAATAAAGAATTTCACCGGCATCAGCCTGGTGGATGAGGTCATTGCATTGGATGATGAAAGAAAAAAACTGCAACTGGAATCAGATAATACATTATCAAAGCTGAATAATACCTCAAAAGAGATCGGGCAGTTCATGGCGAAAGGGATGAAAGAAGAGGCCGAAACAAAAAAAGGAGAAGTGGCTTCTTTAAAATCTTTGCTGCAACCTATTACTGAAAAACTTGCTGAAACAGAAAAACAACTAACTGATAAACTGGTATTACTTCCCAATCTTCCATCCGACAAAGTACCGGCCGGCAAAACACCTGCGGATAATGTTGTAATAAGAGAAGGTGGCAGCAAACCAAAACTTTCTGCTGCTGCAGTTCCGCATTGGGACCTTGCCAAAAAATACAACCTCATTGATTTTGAACTTGGCAATAAAATTACCGGCAGTGGTTTTCCCGTATATAAAAATAAAGGCGCTAAACTTCAGCGGGCATTGATACAATATTTTCTTGAGTTCAACATTGCTGCCGGGTACACAGAATATTTACCACCCCTGATGGTGAACGAAGCAACCGCATTTGGTACAGGACAATTACCGGATAAGGAAGGTCAGATGTATTTTGCAACGGAGGATAAATTCTATTTGATACCAACTGCTGAAGTTCCTGTTACAAATATTTACCGGGATGAAATAGTGAAAGAAACCGACCTGCCAATTAAAATGACCGCATACACTCCTTGTTTTCGCAGGGAAGCGGGAAGCTATGGAAAAGATGTTCGTGGGCTCAATCGGGTTCACCAGTTTGACAAAGTCGAAGTCGTTCAGCTGGTTCACCCGGAAAAAAGCTATGAAGTGCTGGAAGAAATGGTAAACCATGTTGAAAAATTATTGAACACATTGGAATTACCTTACCGCATTTTAAAACTTTGCGGTGGAGATATGAGTTTTGCTTCGGCATTAACTTACGATTTTGAAGTATTCAGCGCGGCACAGGATAAATGGCTGGAAGTAAGTTCTGTTTCCAATTTTGAAACTTTCCAGACCAACCGGATGAAGATCCGGTTCAAGGACAGCAATGGAAAATCGCAATTGCTGCATTCTTTGAACGGAAGTTCGCTTGCCTTGCCAAGGATCGTTGCCTGCCTGCTGGAAAATAACCAGGCATCCGATGGAATTATTTTACCAGCGGTATTACACAATTACTTTGGCGCAGCAGTTATATCCTGAAAAATTGTATATTTATTTTTCAAATTGAAGCAACATGAAAAAGTGGATAGTCTTATCATTGATTTGTGCAGCGGGAGTTATCAGCTGTGGTAAAAAGATCATGCCTGAATCTGGTGCAGGTGACCATTCCAAATCTGAAAATAGTAAAGAGGCTAAGAATGGAACGCAATCGTCTAATACAAATAACGCCTCCTCATCTACACCATCACTTAATAACATGCAGAGATCGGCACCTAATAATGAAAACGCCCGGTCTGTTTCTATGGAAAATGGAAAATCTGTTTTTGTTACGAAATGCGGCGGCTGTCATGCGCTGAAGAATCCAGGCGATTATACAATGGATCAAATGAACACAATCTTGAAGGCCGAAATACCAAAAGCAAAATTAAGCAGCAAGGAAGCGGATGAAGTGACCGCCTATTTGCTGGCAAATACAAAAAAATAATACATCGATTTTTATTAAAGCTGCTTCTTAAACGAAGCAGCTTATTTTTTGTCCATTATCCTTAACTCAACTGTATGAAGACAATTATCTTCTTTTTGGCAATTTGTACCGTCATCATCCAGGCCTGTCAGCAAAAGGCATTGCCAATGATTACAACCCGCACAACAGAACCGTCAAAGCCCGTTACAGCTGTTGTTGATGTAAAACCAGATGCAGCAGTTGGTAAGATCATCTTCACTAATCGCTGTGGCCGCTGCCATGCTCTTCCTGATCCAGTTCAATTTACTGCCCAACGATGGGATCTGATATTAGCAAGAATGATCCCCCGTGCCCGGCTGGATAAAGAACAGGAGATACATGTGACCGCTTTCATAAAAGAAAATTGTATCAAGTAGCTTTTACGCAGGACAGGATGGAACCGAAAAAATAGTAATAGGAAATTTGAGCAATCTTAATTGCATTATTTTTTGAGGAGTTCTGATTTTAGTTGGAATAAATCCATAGTCTGTATCTCTGATTGCTTGCCACTGTTAATATCTCCGGAAGCTATTTGTTTTTCAATGTCTGCATTCAACCAAAAAGCTCCGCAAATACTAATGGAATAATCGGTTTCTTTTTCGTTTGCGCTCCGGCCAGCGGGGTCAAATGCGATCACATAATATGCACCTTCTTTAAACTGGGAAAGATAAGGCCGGCACAAATTCCCCGGATCTCCCCATACCGTTACTGTTTTCCGGTCGTCATTCCCTTTATAAATTTCAGTGATCTCAACCTCCATAGACATGGGTGTCTTTTCGCCAAGGATATCTTTAAAGGTCAGATATTTTGTCACTTTTATTAATGCGACAAATTTTGTTGCAGGCGCCACACTTAAAAAAGCTCCTTGGTAAGCACACTGACAAATGTGTTTTTTAGAGCTGGAATTGGTAAATAGCAAACAAAGGACTGGAATGAAAATGAACCGGAGCATAAATGGATTTCTTTAAAAATACACGCTGAGGTCAAATTTAAAAAATTAGCTGGTTATTTTAACGTTTTACGTCTGATAGTATGGAACTGTTTTTAAACTTGTTACCTTCATATCGGTCAGAAACCTAAATCTTAGCCCATGTCGTTGAACAACCAGATCAAAAACCAGCACCTGATGTGGCGAGCCGGTTTTGGCCCTGCTGTGGAGCAGCTCGGCGATCTTTCCAAATTCTCCTCCAAACAATTTTATAAAGCCCTAGTAAATGCTTCGGATAAAAAACCGGAGTATATCAATGTGGCAGACGAGTACCTGCAGGACCTGTATAGTATGGATGAGGGAAGTCGCCAGAAGAAAAAAGAACTTGACAAAGATGAAAGGAAAATGATCCAGCAAAAGAGCAGGGAAAGCATCCGCAATCTTAATCTTTACTGGATGCATGAAATGGTGAACAGCGGAGCGCAACTCAGGGAAAAAATGGCTTTCTTCTGGCATGGACATTTTGCCTGCCGGAACCAGAATATTTTTTTCCAGCAAGGCCTGCTGGATGTTTTAAGAAGAAATGCTCTGGGCAATTTCAGAACATTGCTGAAAGAGGTTTCCAAAACAGCAGCGATGCTCAATTTTTTAAATAACCAGCAAAACAAGAAGGACCATCCCAATGAAAATTTTGCACGGGAAGTCATGGAGCTTTTTACATTGGGACGAGGCAATTATACCGAGCACGATGTAAAAGAAGCAGCGAGAGCTTTTACCGGCTGGAGTGCAACTATGAAAGGAGAATTTATTTTCCGCCGTGGCCAGCATGATTATGACAGTAAAACTGTTTTAGGAAAAACGGGAACTTTTGACGGAGATGAAGTGCTGGACATTTTATTGCAACAGAAACAGACCGCAAAATTTGTTACACAGAAGATATATAAGTTCTTTGTAAACGACCAGCCCGATGCTGAAAAAACGGAATGGCTTGCCGACCGTTTTTACAAAAATGACTATGATATTTCAAAATTGCTGGAAGATATTTTTACCAGCGACTGGTTTTATGACAGCAAAAATGTTGGCGTCAAATTAAAATCACCGATCGAACTGATCGTCGGCATTCAGCGTATGCTTCCCATGAAGTTTGAAAGAGATGAAGCCCTGCTGCTGATCCAAAGAGCTTTGGGACAAATACTTTTTTATCCACCCAATGTGGCCGGGTGGCCCGGTGGCAAGAATTGGATCGACAGCTCCACGCTGATGATGCGGATGCGTATCCCGCAAATGCTGAACGACAAAGATGAATTTAATGTAAAGCCCAAAGATGATGATGACCAGATGATGGGAAGAAAGAATAATGCAGATGAAGACCCCAAGTCAACAGCCATGAAATCACTAAAACGGCTGGGCAAACCGGTGATGGTAAATATTGACTGGAGTTTGTATACCAAAAACTACGAATCGGTTTCAAGAGAATCATTGCAGTCAAATATCAGCAGCGTTTTACTGCAAACTAAAAGCCAGGTGAGCCCGGATGTGATCAAACAATATTCAGACAACAGTGGAAGAGAGAACTTTATTAAAACGGTTACGCTGCAGGTAATGAGTACGCCGGAATATCAATTGTGTTAAACAGCCATTAGCTGTTAGCCATTAGCCTTTAGCTAATAGCTTGCAGCTAACAGCTAAAAGCTATATAACATGCTTATCAAACGTAAAGAATTCATACAGATCGGTTCGCTGGCAACAGCAGCTGTAATGCTACCCAAATTCCTGAAAGCTTTTGAAGGAAGGGCCGTGGTGCCGATGGGAAATAAAGTGGTGGTGATACTGCAACTCAGTGGTGGCAATGACGGACTGAATACGGTGATACCGGTAAGAAACGACCTGTATTATAAAGCAAGACCCAAATTAGGTATTGAAAGAACAAAAGCTTTGTCGATCACCGATGAAGTGGGTCTGCATCCTGCATTGACGGGATTTAAAGACTTATATGATGATGGAAGTCTCGGGATCATGAATGGAGTGGGCTATCCCAATCCCGACCGTTCACATTTCCGCAGTATGGACATCTGGCATACCGCCAGCCAGAGCAATGAATACATGACAACCGGATGGGTGGGCCGTTATTTAGATGCCCAGTGTAATGGTTGCGACAAACCTACACAGGCCATTGAAATTGATGATATACTCAGTCTTTCCATGAAAGGCGAACATATAAAAGGGATTGCAGTAAAAGATCCGCAACGGTTATATGGGACAGCTAATGAAAAATTTTTCAGGGATGTTCTGAAGAATCATACCGATGAAGCAGGAGAGCAGCCGGTTGATTATTTATATAAAACAATGGCGGAAACATTATCAAGCGCTGATTATATTTTTAAGCAAAGCAGGCTTCACCCGACAAGTGCTGAATACCCGAAGACAGAGCTGGGCAACAGCATGAAGACCATCGCTTCGCTGATCTTTTCAGATATCAATACAAAAGTTTATTACGTATCGCTGGGAAGTTTTGACACACATATCAACCAGGATAACCAGCAACAACGTTTATTCACAGAGATGAATGATGCGGTAAAAGCATTTGTAAAAGACCTGAAAGCCAATAACCGTTTCAATGATGTGATGCTGTTCACTTTCTCTGAATTTGGAAGAAGGGTGGAGCAGAACGCAAGCGGCGGCACGGATCATGGTACAGCCAACAATATGTTTTTGATCAGCGGCGGGTTGAAACAAAAAGGAATGATCAATGAATTGCCCGACCTCAGCAACCTCGACGAAGGCGACCTGAAATACAATGTAGATTTTAAAAATGTGTATGCCAGTATCCTGAGTAAATGGCTCAATGCCGATGACGTTGCGATTTTAGGAAGGAAATACGATCACCTGAGTTTTGTATAAAATATCCGTTGACCCGTACCCGGAAACTGAAATGACCCCGATTAATCGGGGTCATTTTTTATTGTTTTATAAGTTGTCTTTCTTTTACAGAGATTCTTGTTTTCTCATTGCAAAGCGGTATAGAATATAGCCCATCAATGCAAAGAAAGCAACACCCAGCCATTTATACCCTTCGCCACCCAATGCATTTGTCACCGCATGTTCAGTATTTATTTTACCTAATGAATTAGTGACACTGGGTAGGGATGAAAGGATCGCCACTACAACGCCTGCCAGTGCTCCACCCGCCACCAGGCCCGTTGCGAACAGGTTTCCTTTGCCAAGATCTTCATCTTCCGGAGCAATCTTGATCTTTTTCTTTTTCTGCCGCCACTCCACAAAACCCCTGATAGCCCCACCAATAAAAATAGGTAGAGTAGTAGATAAAGGAAGGTAGATACCGATAGCAAAACTTAAAGCCTTAATTCCGCATAATTCCATGACAACAGCAATGAAAACACCTACCAGCACAAACTGCCAGTCAAGGTTGAATGAAAGAATACCTTTTATCAATGTAGCCATCAATGTTCCCTGTGGAGCGGGGTAAGTATCGGTACCAATAGCATGATGAATACCCTGTGCTGCCATAGCAGCAGTTGGTGTATCGAGAATTTTGACCGTTGCACCAATCGCCAATGATGAAACAATGGCACCGACAAACAAAGCTATCTGCTGGTATTTTGGTGTGGCGCCAACGATATAACCTGTTTTCAGATCCTGTGAAGTTGCACCGGCATTGGCGGCAGCAATACAGATCATACCTCCAACTACCAACGCCATGGGTTCATAAAAATGTCCTGTCCATTTTACCGAAATAAAAATAAGACAAGTGCCCATTAATGTAGCAATGGTCATTCCTGAGATTGGATTATTGGACGAACCGATCAGTCCAACAATACGGGAAGATACGGTGACAAAGAAAGCTCCGAAGATGATGACCAGTAATCCCAGTAATAATTTGCTCCCTATGTTACTTCCCGGTATAAGTGTACTTGGCATCAGCGCAATGACCAGTAATAGTACCAGGCTGCCGACGCCAACTACTTTCATAGAAAGATCCCTTTCTGTTCTTGGCACATGTGCATCTCCTTTAATACCATCTTTCTTTAATGAACCAACACTTCCTCTGAAAGATGAAATGATGGTAGGGATCGTTTTTATCAGCATGATAAAACCACCAGCAGCAACAGCACCTGCACCGATCTGCCTGATATAGGCCCGGTAAATAGCCGATGACCAGTCAGCAAAATCATGCATAACAGGATCCCATGATCCTGCATTACCAGGACCTGCTTTCGCAAGATCAGTTATATATCCAAGCTTATGCAATTGTCCGGCAATTACATCAGCACTAATTAATGAAGAGAGAAGAGGGATCAAAACGAACCAGCTCAAAACACCACCTGCAACCAGAACCCCTGCGATCTTTGGGCCGATGATATATCCTACACCCATATATTCCGGGGTGATCTCACCACTAACTCTTGCTGAAGGAAATATTTTGTCCGATTGTTTTGAGGCAAAGGCGGGAGCTTCAGCGATAACATGTAATATTTTTTGCAAAATGGCATAACCAAATGCTACCAACACTCCCCATATAGCTGTCATGGCCAATGCTCCGCCTTTTACACCCGCTTTCAATACAGAAGCACAAGCCGTTCCTTCCGGGTAAGGAAGAGTGCCATGTTCTTTTACGATCAAAGAACGACGTAATGGGATCATCATTAATGTTCCCAATATACCGCCGAAAATAGCCAGGACGAGAATAGTGAAATAATTAAAGTAATTAGCACTGTCCGGGTTGCTCAAAAATAAAAAGCCCGGTAATGTAAATACAACGCCGGCTGCTATACTTTCTCCGGCAGAACCGGTAGTTTGAATGATATTATTTTCAAGGATAGTTGTCTTTAAAAAAAGTTTGCCCAGTAAAATAGACATTACGGCAATTGGGATGGAAGCTGAAACAGTAAGACCGGCTTTTAAAGCAAGATAAACGGTGGAAGCTCCAAATATGATCCCGAATATAGCGCCGGTGATAATTGACTTGATTGTGAATTCGGCCATTTTTGTTTCAGCTGAAACGAAAGGCTTGAAATTGGTTTGCTCTGCCATTGCAATAATGTTTTAGTAATGGGAAGATAAGGAAAAAAGTTATTAGCCTTTAGCCATTAGCTTTTAGTCTTTAGGGCGGATTTTTGAATAAATGCACGCAGCTAATGGCTATAAGCTAAAAGCTAACAGCCTTTCTCATTTCACTCCTTTTTCCTTCATGACCCGGTTAAGCCATCGTAACAATAAGAAAAGAGCAATGGCCGGTACGATAACGATGAAGAAGTTCGTTAAAAAGAATTTTGATTTATCTGCATATCCTTCCCACATACCGGAAAGAATTCCTGATAATTTATTTCCAATACTAACCGATAAAAACCATCCGCCCATCATCAAAGAGGTAAGTCTTGGGGGACTTAATTTTGAAACAAGTGATAAACCCATTGGCGAAAGACAAAGCTCACCTATGGTTATTACTCCATAGCTTGCCCATAGCCATAAAGCAGAAGCTTTATCAGAAGATGTGTTTATTGATTTTACAGCAGCTACCATTACTAATGCTGATAAAGCAGTGATCAAAAGACCAATAGCAATTTTGGTCGGTGTAGAAGGTTCTTTTCCTCTTCTTCGAAGGAAACCAAATATTCCTACTACGATCGGGGTCAGCACAATTACCCAGAATGGATTGACAGATTGAAACAATTCAGTAGATGCCAGTTTCAGATCTTGCCCGGCTGCAGGCCTTTTTGTTTCAGGAAGGTTTTTAAAATAAGCCCGGGATTTGTCCCTGATGGTAATTGTTTTGCCCAACTCTTTTGCAGCTACCATGTTTCCTGCTTTTTCTAAAGAATCCTTTTGGGCTTTTAATCCGCTCAAATAACTTTTCATCTGTGCATCATCATATGAAACGGATTCATGATAGTTCACCGTTTGAGCAAGGCCAACTTTATTGGCGGCATTAGCAATCACCGGTGATAATTTCCGGTCCGTATGATTTTCAGCCCAAACAGTAAGGGCATCACCATTCTGGTGAAAAATGGCCCAAAACACAACAACACATCCCATCACAGTAAGTAAGGCTGCCAGAGGTCTCTTGTCCACAATACTGGCCCGCCACCATAGGGAGATATAATAAAAAACAACAGGCAAACTGCCAATAAGGAACGCATCATTTCCATCCGAACCGAAAATATTTCCGGGTATTATCCAACCCAGTATACCAAATATAAATACAGGGATAAAGACCGTTGCTAAAACTTTGTATAGTGGTAAATCTTCTTTTGTTGTGGGTTTGATGACGTCAACATCCTTAACATGTTTCATTCCTTTTAAAAACCAAAGCAAGCCGATCAACATGCCTACGCCTGCGGCAGCGAATGCATAGCCCCATCCGTAATTGATCCGCATATAGGCCGCAACGAAATTGCAGATAAAGGCGCCGAGATTGATGCCCATGTAAAATATATTGTACCCCGCGTCTTTTTTGCTGGCATGCTTTGGATTGTTATAAAGATTTCCAACCAGCGTAGAAATATTTGGTTTGAAAAAACCGTTGCCAACAATAATAAGCAGCAGGGAAATATAAAAAGCTGTTTCACCGCGTATGGCCATACCCAGGTAACCAGCAGCCATTAAGATGGCGCCAATGATAATGCTTCTTCGATAGCCTAATATTCTGTCGGCCAATAACCCGCCAATAAATGGCGTTAAGTAAACAAGACCAAGATAAGTACCATAGATATCTGATTTTTTAGTGGCAGAGAATCCCATGCCACCGTTTTGAACGCTATCCAGCATATAAAGGGAAAATATTCCCAGCATCAGGTAATAGCCAAACCGTTCCCACATTTCTGTAAAGAATAAAATATAGAGTCCTCTTGGATGAGAGGTGGATTGATTTAGATTTTCCATTATTCTACTTTTAGCGGATGATGAAAATAAATAAAAAAGGTGACTATTCAAGCCACCCTTTTTTGGACGATCGAAAAATAATGTTAATCAAAACCTGTTTTATCTTTTACGATCTTATTCAGTGATTTTATCTTCGAATAAATAAGGATACCACCGATAAAGGCAGCTACAACAAGGATCAGGAAAAACATTTTCTTATCCGTAAAATCATCCCAGAAACTTGTCATTACCCCGGCCACTTTTCCGCCGATCGATGTGGAAAGGAACCATCCTCCCATCATCAATGCCGTGAGCCTGGCCGGAGCTAATTTGGAAACCAGTGACAGTCCCATCGGGCTTAAAAATATTTCACTGATGGTAAACACAAAATAAGTCAGCCATAACCAGATCATGGATGCTTTGTGTGTGTAAATAGAGGGAACAGACATGATCGCAAATACCATTACCAATGCCGACAGACCTGAAATGAATAATGCCATTCCAAACTTGGACATCGTGGTTGGCTCTTTCCCTTTTCGTCGCAGGAAACTGAAGAACGGAACAAAAAATAGTGTTAGTGCAACGATAAATAATGGGTTAATGGATTGAAACAATTCTGTATTGGTAAGTTTAACTTCCTTTCCATGCGGCCATTGGTCTTTTGGAACATTTACAAAATAGGGATCAGGCCCCATTTCCCGGATCACATGACCGCTGTCATCTTTGACATCCCGCATATACTGGTCCTGTTTATTTACCAATCGAAGGGTGTCAGTTACTTTTTGCATAGGGAAAATAGCACCGGTTAGCCGGGCCGTTGTCGGAGAAGCCACCCTGTCGGTATGTTTTTCAGCCCATAGAGTAAGCCCCGTTGAGTTTTGATTATAGATCGTCCAGAATGCAATAGCGATCGCAAAGATGAATAACAAAGCACCTATTCCTTTTTTATCCTGTCCTTTAGCCCTTATCCAAAGCGAAACATAAAAAGCAATAATTGGTAAACAGGCAAAAATAAAAGCGTCATTGGCTTTGGTTCCCATAATAGAGGTGCCAAAGATTTTTGTGGGCAATATCCAGCCAATGATCGCTGCAATGATCGCAGGCAGGAACACCGTAGAAAAAATTCTGGATAGAGGCATATCTTCAGCCTGTACAGGTTTTTTTACATCTGCTTCTTTTATTTCTTTATTTTTTAATGCTGTGCTGAGGAGGATCAAACCTATTATAAGACCAACGCCGGCTGCTGCAAAAGCGTAACCCCATCCATATTTATTTCTCAGGTAAGCGGCCACAAAATTGCAAAAGAAGGCGCCGATATTAATACCCATATAGAAAATATTATAGGCATTATCTTTTAATGGTTTGAGATCTTCCCGGTTATAAATATTCCCAAGCAACGTGCTGATATTGGGTTTAAAAAAACCATTACCAACTATGATCATGCCCAGTGCTACAAACATGGCTGTATCACCCGGAATGGATAAACACAGGTAGCCGGCCGCCATTAATGAACCACCAATAAAGATGGATTTAATGTAGCCAAGATACCTGTCGGCGATCAAACCGCCGATGAATGGGGTCAGGTAAACAAGAGCAATGAAACTGCCAACTATATCAGCTCCGATCTTATCGGAAAAACCCTTTCCGCCGGTAGTAGTATCCGTCATGTATAAAAATAAAATTCCTACCATCAGGTAGTAAGCAAAACGTTCCCACATTTCTGTGAAAAACAAAACATACAATGCTTTTGGATGACTGCCGGATTTTGCGGGGGGGCTTTGAATTACATCTTGGGCTTGACTCATACAATCGTTTTTAGTTTATAAATCAGAGTTCTTGTAAATATATGAAATCCCATTACAGAAATTTGGCCATTCAAATATTTTCCATTTATCTTTAACAGATGTACCCAGAATTCGCAAATAATTAATACCCAACTGCCAAACCAACTATGCGAATCCTTTTGTTAGGTTCCGGAGGCCGGGAACATGCCATGGCCTGGAAAATTTCACAAAGCCCCCTTTGTGAGATACTCTACATTGCTCCCGGCAATGCAGGTACTGCACAATGCGGTAACAACTTAGATTTTGCTGTCACCGATTTTGAATCCATTAAAAAAGCCTGCATTGAAAAAAAGATCGATCTCGTTCTTGTTGGCCCGGAAGAACCATTGGTAAAAGGAGTTACCGATTTCCTGATCAGCAGCCCGGCTTTAAAAAATATTGATGTGATCGGCCCGGGAAAACATGCTGCCCAACTGGAAGGCAGTAAAGCTTTTGCCAAAGCGTTCATGCTGCGACATCAAATCCCTACCGCCTCTTACAAAGAATTCACATTGGATAATTACCAGGAAGGAGTTCAGTATTTGCAACAACATGATCTGCCTGTTGTATTGAAAGCCGATGGTCTTGCTGCAGGTAAAGGCGTGGTGATCTGCGGAAACCACCTCGAAGCGATAGCAGAGTTTGAACTCATGATCCAACGGGCCAAGTTCGGTGAAGCGGGAAAAAAAGTGGTGGTTGAACAATTCCTCAGCGGGAAAGAACTCTCTGTCTTTGTTTTAATGGATGGAAAAAATTATGTGATACTCCCGGAAGCAAAGGATTATAAAAGAATAAATGAGAAAGACACCGGCCCTAATACAGGCGGCATGGGAGCTATCAGCCCCGTGCCATTTGCCGATGCTGCAATGATGAAAAAAATAGAAGAGAAAGTGATCAGGCCCACAGTCAGGGGACTGATCAAAGAAGGGCTTGAATACAGGGGCTTTATTTTTTTTGGAATAATGATCACGGACGATGAGCCATACATGATAGAATATAACTGCCGTATGGGCGACCCCGAAACAGAAGTAGTGATGCCAAGATTAAAAAATGATTTTGTGGAGTTGCTCAAGGATGCATCCAACCAAAACCTGGATAAAGTAAAAATTGAGACCGACCCGAGAACCGCATGTACGATCGTAGCTGCAAGCGGTGGTTATCCCGGGGAGTTTAAAAAAGGATTTGAGATAAAAGGATTGAATGATATTGATCCGGCAGACAGCATCCTGTTTCAAATGGGTACCATAACGGATAACGGCAATATAGTAACCAACGGAGGCCGCGTTTTCTGCATCACATCTTATGGAAGATCCGTTTTTGATGCCGTGGAAATATCAAAAGAAGAAATGCAAAAAGTTTCCTTTACAGGAATGATGTACCGGAATGATATTGGTTATGAATTTGAATAGAGAATCGTTACTGGTTGCTAGTTACTTGTTGCTGGGTTCCTACAATTGGAACTTTACTTCTCGTTCCGGTCTCCCGAAATAACTATAGATAAAATTTGTTAAAACACTAAGACAAAAATTGAATTGATATAATTTCAAATCAATAGGGTATCAACAGGTATAGGAAACTAGTGACCAGCAACCAGCAACCAGCAACAAGCCGTACCTTCGCTGCATAAGTAAAGACCGTATGGACGTACATTACCACGACTATCTCCAGCTGGATAAGATCCTGAATGCTCAATTTCCCGAAAGTGACAAGCATCAATTGCCCGCACATGATGAAATGCTGTTCATTGTCATTCACCAGGCCTATGAACTATGGTTCAAACAACTGCACCATGAAGCCGATTCCATCGTTGCTATCATGAGTAAGCCGGCGCTGAATGATAATTCACCCGAATTGCAAACAGTTGTCCATCGCCTGAACAGGTGCGTGACGATCCTCCGGGTACTGGTTCACCAGATAGATATCATGGAAACGATGACCCCAATGGATTTTCTTGACTTCAGGGACATGCTGAGACCTGCATCGGGTTTTCAAAGCTGGCAATTCAAAGAACTGGAAGCCAAACTGGGATTGAAATTTGAACAACGTCATGGTAAAGAATATTACACGGCCCAGTTAAGAAAAGAACATGTGGATGTAATTAAAAAAGCAGAGGGGAACAAATCATTATTGCAATTATTGAACAGCTGGCTGGAAAGAATGCCTTTTTTAAAAGAAGGAGCCGATGCTTCATTCTGGGATCATTATAAAAAAATTTACGGGGATAGCCTGGCTGAAGGAGAGAAAAATAATCTTGCTGCCTTTGATGATATTTTTACCGGTGAGACACCTGCTCCTGATCATTCATTATCACCGGCAGCTTGCCGGGCTGCATTGTTTATTATGTTATACCGGGGTTACCCGTTATTGCAATTACCTTTTCAGTTATTAAATGCATTGCTGGAAATAGACGAACAATTAAGTTCATGGCGTTACCGGCACATGAACATGGTACACCGGATGATCGGCACAAGGATCGGGACCGGTGGCAGCACAGGAAAAGATTACCTGAAAGCAGCAGCGGACAAGCACTATATCTTCAGGGAAATTGCACAGCTCAATAGCTTTCTTATTGAAAGACGAAAACTGCCGGCTCTCCCCGCAGAAATAGAAAAACAATTAGGCTTTGGCTTGGTCTAGAAAAATCTTGCTTCCCCGTTAAATGTTCTGTATGGGTTATTGAAGAAACGGTCTATCACTGTATTAAAATCATCTTTATACACAATGGGTGTGCTGTGACCCGATGCCGGTAATATCCATAAATACGACCTTGGGATATTTTTATAGATGAGCATCGTATGTTCTTCTTTGATCACATCATGATCACCGCCAATAACAAGGGTTGGACATTTGATGCTGTGCAGATCAGTAAGCGGAATATGCGGTTGCTCTACCAGCAACCGGAATAATTTATAAGCTCCCTTTTCTTCATTGTTACGGGTCTTCTTATTCTTCAGCATCGTATAGGTGGGCATTACCATATCCCATATTGACTTTGGAACTGCAGTCGTATCAGGCACAAGATTGGCACCGGTGATCGCCAGTTTCTTTACTTTCTCCGGGTGGCGGATAGCTAATAACAAGCCATTGATGCCTCCGTCGCTCCAGCCGATCACATCAGCAGAATCAATTTTCATAGCATCCAGCAATGCGGCATAATCATCAGCCATCATTTCATAAGTAAGGCTGTCTCCTTTATCAACTGAGTTCCCCTGTGCCCGGCTGTCGGCGATGATCACTTTATAATTCTTGCTGAAATAAGGTATCTGGTAAATAAAATTGTTTATCGAGCCGCCATTGCCATGGATAATCAAAAGAGGTTGTCCTTCGCCATATACTTCGGCATACATTTTAAAACCACGGATATCATAGTATTTACCGGCCTGTTTATTATTGCCATAAGGAAAATCTTTTGTGTTCGCAATGTCTTTTTGATATTGCGCAGATATTTTTTTTACATCCTGTGCTGATGCAGTTGTTATAATGAAAAGACAAAGTAATGCAATAATATATTTTTTCATATGCGTGGTTTTTTGCCAAGATATGAAAAAGCTCCGGGGATGACTTGAAAAAGGGGATAAACTAAAAACGTATAAAACTAAAAAGTATACCGGACGCCAAGACCACCCCAACTACCAACGAAACCGCGGTTATCACCAAATTCAAAAGAAGGCTGCCAGTCCAGCGACATATTAATAGGAGCTCCTTTGAACTTATAATCCAATCCAAGAACACCGTCAATGCCCGCAAAAGAGGCACCACCAAATTTTGTATTATAAAAACCGATATGTACTCCCGGGCCGATATACCATTTCAAACCCGCTGCTCCTGAGATCGGGCCATGAATTTCATAGAGCCCTGTGATGCGAAAACCCTGGGTCCAGAAATAACCGATCAACTCACCGGCATTATTGCTATTGAAAAAATGTTTAAAAGAAATACCGCCACCATCCCATACTTTAACGCCTAATGCGTTTGTGTACGATGAACTATTAGTACCGCGGTTTTGGGCTTGTAAAAAGGTAACCGTAAATAATACGGCTAAGGCCGGTAAAAAGATCTTTTTCATACAATGATTTTTAATTTAAAAAATCAATCGTAAAACAATCTGGCCATTTTTGTGCCAAAATCAGCTCGGGAGTAAAAAATAAATGGATCAGGCTTGTTTGTCTTTGACTTTCAGCATAAAGTAAATGCAGACAATTATGGCAATGACTGCCGTGGTAATAAAAGTGCTGGTGCTCCCGAAATTTACCCATAGTGCTCCTGCAATAGTACTGGCCAGAAAAGTACAAACGCTTTCACAGGAAGTGTAAAACCCGATCGCTGTTGCTGTGTTCCCTTTTTGTGCCAGGTTGCTGATCCAGGCTTTGATAACCCCTTCGGTAGCGGCTGCATAAATACCGTACACAAAAAATAAAATAAAGATCACGCCAATGGAAGGATCAAATGCAAACCCGCCATACACAACAGCAAAAAGAGAAAAGCCCAGCAGGATGATTTTTTTTAAACTGAATTTATCAGCCAAAGCACCCAATGGATAGGATGCCGTTGCATATACCAGGTTATAGAAAACATATGCTGCAATAGTAATGGTGTCAGCATTGAACGTGTTTCCCATAAAGGATAGGGTGGTTTCGCCGATCGTTTTTTTTGTGATCAGCAATAAAAAAATATCAGAACTGTTGAACAATGCAAACAACAGTAATCCCGCAACTACTCTCTTGAATTCAGGACTTGCAATTTCCCAGTATTTAAAGAAAGAGAAGAAATTCCCTTTGCCCAATGTTGAAACGGGCTGTTTTTTTTCTTTCAATAAAAAAATAAATAAAATAGAAAGAACGCCGGGAATAAAAGCGAGATAAAAAAGTGTTTTGTATTCACCGGGATAAAAAAATAAAAACAATAAAGCCAGGACCGGCCCGATGGCTGCGCCAACCGTATCCATGCCGCGATGAAAACCAAACACTCTTGCCTTTGTTGCTGTTGTTGCTTCCTGGGATAATAATGCATCTCTTGCAGCCGTGCGGACACCTTTACCTAACCGGTCAATGGTTCGTACAAAGAAGATCCAAAGGGGGTAAGTGAATGTTGCGATCAACGGTTTTGAAATAGTGCTTAACAGGTATCCCAATTTTACAAAAGGTAAACGAAGACCTTTTTCATCACTTAATTTTCCAAAATATCCTTTGCTGATCCCGGCCGTAAAATTTACAACAGCTTCCAATATGCCAATTAAAAAAACACTGAAACCGATCTCTGTTAAATAAACAGGAATAACCGGGTACAGCATTTCGCTGGCAATGTCAGCCAGCAAACTCACCACTGATAAAATCAAAACAGTTCTTGTAATGATCCGCATGAAGTGAAGTTAATTGAAAATTCGTGTAGCGGATTTTACTGAAAAATTCCGGATAATACGAACGCTGAAATTCTTTTAACCTCAATTTGTAAAATCATCAAACCAAAAAAAATCCTTGTCACGCAAGGTTTTGCTTTGATAATTCAAATTATTTCCTCCACCTTTGCTTCCATTAAATCCAAGAATAATTAATGGGACTTTTTAACTGGTTTACACAAGAAATAGCCATCGACCTGGGTACTGCCAATACCCTCATCATACATAACGACGAAGTAGTGGTAAACGAACCAAGCATCATTGCCCTGAACCGGAACAACCCGAAGGAAGTGCTGGCGGTTGGGAAAAAAGCATTGATGATGCATGAGAAGACCCATGAAAGCATCCGCACCGTTCGCCCGCTGAAAGACGGTGTGATAGCGGATTTCAACGCTGCCGAGCTGATGATACGGGAGCTGATCAAGTTGGTTTATCCTAAAAAGAAACTTTTCCCACCCAGTTGGCGGATGATGATCTGTATCCCTTCTTCTATCACTGAAGTAGAAAAAAGAGCTGTTCGGGACAGTGCCGAACAGGCCGGGGCCAAAGAAGTCTACCTGATCCATGAACCGATGGCCGCAGCGCTGGGTATCGGTATCGATGTGGAAGAACCGGTCGGCAACATGATCATTGATATTGGCGGCGGTACAACCGGGATAACGGTCATTGCACTCGCAGGCATTGTATGCGATCAATCTATCCGCATCGCCGGCGATGAATTCACAGCAGATATTATGGAGGCACTCCGTCGTTATCATAGCTTATTGATCGGTGAGCGGACCGCCGAGCAGATCAAAATACAGGTAGGGGCCGCCATGAAGGATATTGATAACCCGCCTGATGATTTTGCGGTCAATGGCCGGGACCTTGTAACCGGTATTCCCAAACAGATCATGGTTAGCTACCAGGAAATTGCCGAAGCATTGGATAAAAGCATTTTCAAAATTGAAGAAGCGATCCTGAAGGCCCTGGAGCAAACTCCCCCCGAACTGGCTGCCGATATTTATCGCCGCGGTTTATATATTACCGGCGGTGGCGCCCTGCTGAGGGGTTTGGACAAAAGGCTGGGCAATAAGATCAAGCTCCCGGTTCATATTGCCGATGACCCGTTGAAAAGTGTGGTAAGAGGAACGGGTATTGCTTTAAAAAATTATAGCAGGTTTCCTTTTGTAATGAGATAAATAAAAGGCGGGGTACAAGGAACAAGCAGTGAAGTTCTTGTACCTTGTACCTTGAATCTTGTGCCTTAATCAATGCGTAACATATTTCTCTTTATCCGCCGGTATTCTACATTTTTCACTTTCCTCATATTACAGGTAGTGGCGCTTTGGTTTTTGTTTACTTATAACCGGTTTCACCGGGCGAATTTTTTGGGTGTTGCCAATGAAATGACCGGCCGCATCAATTCACAGTATAATAAGGTGGAAGATTATTTCAACCTGAAAGAAGAAAACCGCCGGGTGCACCGGTTGAATGATTCTTTACTGAATTTGCTCCCGCAAAACTTTATGCAGCGTGATAGCAGCGCACAATTTGTAAAGGATTCGGTTCCCTATGATACGGCAGGTCATTTCCGTCGTTATTTCCTGAGAACAGCTACCGTGGTTTATAACACGGTCAATGCCCAGAAGAATTATATACAGATAAACAGGGGTGCCAACCAGGGAATAAAAGATAATATGGCTGTTGTAAGTTCTGATGGCTGCGCGGTCGGGGTGGTGGTAAATGTCAGCCCCAACTTTAGCCAGGTAATGAGCCTGCTGCATGTGCAGAGTACGGTCAGTATTGCATTAAAAAAGAGCGGTGACTTCGGAACCGTTGAGTGGGATGGCAAAGATCCCCGGTACCTGCTCCTTAAAAGAATTCCCAAAACAGTAGAACTGGTTATTGGCGACACCGTATTGACCAGTTCGGTTTCTTTCAATTTTCCCCCGGGCTATATGGTGGGGACCATTGCAAATATTAAACTGGACAATACCTCCGGTATGTATTTATTAAAAGTAAAAACGGCTGCCAATTTTTACAACCTGCAGCAGGTGCATGTAATAGAAAATACCGAATATGATGAACAGACCCGGTTAAGTGCAGAGACAAAAAAGAAAATCGAAGGAGTTAAAAAAAATACCCGGTGAGTAATTTTTTAAAACATTTTTTCCGTCTTGCGATCTTCATTTTGATCCAGGTATATGTGCTGAACAAAATTCCGCACCTGCACCGTTTGGTCACACCTTACTTATACTACCTGCCATTGTTGTGGCTGCCATTTTCTGTTTCCCGGATCGGGTTGCTGATGATCGGTTTTCTGACGGGGCTTACGCTGGACTATTTTATGAATACGCCCGGTCTGCATGCTGCAGCTTGCTTGCTGGTAGCTTATGTCCGGCCTTTTGTGATCAACGTTCTTACGCCAAAAGACAGCGCAGAATTCAATTACAGGGAGCCATCACCAAAAGCTATACAATGGACGCCATATGCCATCTACGTCTTTGTTCTTACCCTCCTGCATCATGGTTATATGGTATTCCTGGAGTGGTTGGATTTTGGCAGTTTCCTTGATTTTATAATCAAGGTCATTGCCACCACCGGCATCAGTATGCTGCTCATTTTTACAGTGGAGTTGTTGTTCCCGAGGAATTTAAAATTCCGGACAAATACGGCGTAAAAAAATTCATGAGTACATACAGATGGCAAAAAATTTTCTTAAAACAATTTTTAAATTCAAATAGATTTGGAATCCCTCTTTTGTAATTCGTATTTTGCATATTCATAGTTAATCTTTCATCTTCTTTATATCGCTGACCCTTCTGAATATGCCTGTGTTCAACCAATCAAGAAGCCGTATCATCCGCCTTATTTTCCTGGTTGCATTTATCATCATCATCGCCCAGTTATTCTATTTGCAGGTTATTTCAGGCAAATACCGGCGAATGGCCGATGAGAACGCCATTCTCCGGAAGACAGTTTATCCTCCCCGGGGCCTTCTGTTCGACAGGAAGAGAAAAGCGGTACTGAATAATGCAATTACATATGACCTGATGGTGACACCATCACTGGCAAAAGGGATCGATACAACTTTTTTTTGCCGGTTGATGGAAATAGACAGTACCGAATTCAGGAGAAGGATAATTAATGCCATTGTAAAAAACAGTTCTCAAAAGCCATCTGTATTTGAAGCTTCGCTGGTTCCCCAGAAGTATGCCCGTATCCAGGAGAACCTCTGGAAATTTCAAAATGGATTTTATATACAGGAGCGGCCGATCCGTTCTTATCCATTTAATGCCGGGGCAAATATCTTAGGGTATTTAGGAGAGGTTGATACCAATTACATGAAAAAACATGCCGAGGACGGATATGTAAGCGGTGATTATGCCGGGATGACAGGAATAGAAGCCAGTTATGAAAAAGCATTGATGGGAGAAAGAGGAGTGCAGGTATTGATAAAAGATAATTTCAGCCGCATACAAGGCCCTTATGAAAATGGCGCAATGGACAAGGAAGCCGTGGCCGGAAAAAATCTTTATACCAGCCTGGATATTGAACTGCAGCAATTGGGAGAAAAGCTGATGAATAACAAAGTGGGTTCCATTGTTGCTATTGATCCTAAAACCGGTGGTATACTGGCCATGGTTAGCAGTCCTACTTATGATCCGTCTTATTTAACAGGTTCTGAAAGAGGTAAACATATCAGGGATTTAATGTATAATGATCCGCGTCTTCCCTTGCTCAACAGGGCCGTAAATGCCAATTATTCTCCCGGTTCTACATTTAAAACATTACAGGCATTAGTTGGTCTGCATGAAGGAGTAATTACCACGAACACTACATTTAGTTGTTCGGGTGCTTTTTATGGTTGCGGAAGCGGCAAGCCCATGAAATGTCTTGACCCCGGAACTTTTTTCTTACGAACAGCCATCACTCATTCCTGTAACACTTATTTTGCCAATGTGATGCAGCGGGTTATCAATAACCCGATATTTCCTTCGCAGGACAGCAGCCTGAGAAGTTGGGATAACTATATGTACGCTTTTGGTCTTGGCAGGCGACTTGGCGTGGATGTGCCAACGGAACAAAAGGGAAATATTCCTACTCCCGAATATTTTAATAAACTATATGGAAAGGGGCATTGGAATTACTGTACCTACCGGTCGGTAAGCATTGGCCAGGGCGAAGTAAATGCCACGCCGCTGCAGGTGGCCAATGAAATGGCTTATATCGCAAACAAGGGCTGGTTCATTATTCCCCATATAGTAGATTCCATTGAAGGAGGTGATGAGTTTGGCTTATTGGAAAAATATAAAAAGAAAAACACACCTCTTCCAATACCCGACAGCATTTTTGAAGCTGTGCATGATGGCATGGAAGGGGTAATTGAAAGCGGGACCGGCCGCGGGGCAAAAGTGCCGGGAGTTATTATGTGCGGAAAAACAGGAACAGTTGAAAATTATTACCGGGGTGTAAAACAACCTAACCACTCTTTCTTCTGTGCTTTTGCGCCAAGAGAAAATCCAAAGATCGCTATTATGTGTGTGGTGGAAAATAGTGGCCGCTTCGGTGGCACGTATGCAGCGCCGATCGTCAGCCTGATGATAGAAAAATTCCTGAATGATACGATCGCCGAAGACAGGAAGGCGCTGGAAGAAAGAATGGCAGGCATCAATCTTATTCCGCCATTGATGATGCAGAAGATGAAGACAAGAGATTCTTTGCAAAAAGTGAAGGAAGAAGGAAAAGAGTCCCTGAGTGACTTAAAAAATATTAAAGACACCCTGCAATCAGATGATAGTTTAATGGATACTGAAATAGGGGCTGGTAAAACAAAAAACAATTTGCCTTCAAAAGACAGCCCGGATAAAAAAGAAATAAAAAAAGAAATGCTGGTGCCGGAGAAGCCAAAGCAACCAGCAACCAATAAAAAAGATTCTGTAAAAAAATAAGCAGCAAGCGAATTTGTGAACCAACGGAACCCTGCCATATCAAAAGGAATAGACTGGAGCTTAATCGGCATTTACCTGCTGCTGGTGGCCATTGGCCTGACGGCTATTTTCGCCGCTACCTATAAAGAGGGAGATTCCGTCATACAAAGTTTTTTAAAATTCAGGACCGATTACAGCAAACAGTTTTATTTTTTTGTGATCGGGACCATACTGGCTTTATTTATTTTATTGACGGATAGTAAATTTTTTGCCGCAACGTCCAACCTGGGCTACCTGTTTGGGATCTTCCTGTTGTTATTGGTTTTTCCCTTCCACTCCCGCATAAAAGGCACGGAATCGATCATCAAGCTCGGGGCTTTTAATTTTCAACCGGCAGAATTTTGTAAAATATTTGTTGCGTTGGCATTGGCTAAATACCTCTCACGGCCGGAAACGGATTTTTCAAAGATCCGTTCACAGTTAATTGCTGCTGCCATTGCCTTCTTCCCTGCTGCATTAACATTACTACAAAATGAAACAGGGCTGGCGCTGGTATATTTTTCTTTTTCAATTGTGATGTACCGGGAAGGACTTCCATCCATTATTCTTTTGATCGGATTTGCAGTTGCTGCATTGATCGTTGCCACGATCGTAATAGAACCAAATACATTGGCCCTTATCCTCACCCTGATCGCCGGCATAGCAATTTATTTATTGCGGCAGCAAAAAAAACGGCAGAGTGGTATCCTGGTAACGGTGATTTTTCTTTGGGTGCTTTGTGTGGGCATTCAGCGCTTTGCCGTTCCTTATATTTTTAAAAATGTATTACAAAAACACCAGGTAGAACGCATCTATGACCTGTTTGGTAAAGACAACCCCTATCTTAAAAAAGGAGAAAAAGAAACTGTTGAAGAAACAAAAAAGAAAAAAGAAAGTGGGAGCAGTTATAATGTCAGGCAATCAAAAATAGCTATTGGCAGCGGAAGGATCTGGGGCAAAGGTTTACTGAAAGCAACGCAGACCCGGTATGACTTTGTGCCCGAACAACGAACTGATTTTATTTTTTGTACGGTGGGAGAAGGCTTTGGTTTTTTGGGCACCAT
This sequence comes from Chitinophagaceae bacterium, assembly GCA_035318845.1. Lineage (GTDB taxonomy): Bacteria > Bacteroidota > Bacteroidia > Chitinophagales > Chitinophagaceae > JJ008. The sequence goes on along the minus strand of DATHDV010000011.1, from coordinate 31,605 downwards.
AGTTTTATTGGGTTTGTACCTTATCCTTCTTTTCCGGATCGTCACCATCGCTGAGCGACAGCGAAGCACTTTCAGCCGATGCTATGCTTATGGAGTAGCTTCTGTGTTCTTCTTTCATATTGCGATCAATGTGGCCATGACGATCGGCCTGGCTCCCGTGATCGGCATTCCGCTTCCGTTTGTTAGTTATGGAGGAACTTCTTTACTGACTTTTACTATCATGTTGTTTATTCTGATACGCCTTGATGCGGACCGGCAGATGGTGGTGAGGTGATTTTCAAAAATGCAATTGGGAAATTGGGAAATTGTATTGCAATTTGCAGTGTTGAATAAATTTCATCCCGCCGGGGCGGGACCCAATCCCCAAATTCAGCAATGCGCATCATTCCACTTTCAGAAGGCACATTTACCATTGATAAAACCAAACTCTTTATCCCTTTTGATGAACAGAGCCATGATCTGCAGAAAAGAACGATTGGAAGTTTATTGGTGGAAATACAGCCCTTTGTTGTTGTTACATCAAAGGATATTCTGTTGCTGGATACCGGACTTGGTTTTGTCCGAAAGGACTCCTTCGGAGAAAAGAATGGAACCTTACACTTGCATCAGAACCTGATGGATGCCGGCATCAATCCTTCAGAAGTGACGAAAGTGTTATTATCTCATTTGCATAAAGATCATGCAGGAGGTGCAGGAATGAAAATAGAAGGGTCAGCGGAACGGCTTTCTTTTCCCAGGGCTAAATATTATGTACAAAGAAGTGAATTATCTTTTGCATTTGAAAAAGGATTTCCCTCTTTTATCACGGAAGAGTTGACTTGTCTTCAAAATAATGAGCAAGTAGTATTGCTGGAAGGTAACGGGGTTATTGATGATTATATCCATTATGAAGTTACCGGTGCTCATTCGCCGTATCACCAGGTGTTTTGGATAAAGGAAGATGACGAAACAATTTTCTTTGGCGGTGATGACGCACCGCAATTGCAACAGATGAAACACCGGTTCATTGCTAAATATGATTTTGACGGTAAAAAGACCATGGAATTAAGAAGAGAGTGGTGGGAGAGAGGAAGAAATGAAAAATGGTCATTTCTTTTTTATCATGATGTGAAAAATCCTGTATATAGATTTCAATGAAAAAGCCGGATGTTATTCCGGCCTTAAAAAATATTTGATCTAAGTCTTTAAAGAATTTAATTGACCATAAACTTGGTGCGGCGGATGGGTCTTCGTCCCAATTCCTCCCTTCGTAGTTTTTGTATTTCCTGGATGAACACTTCCTGGTGATCATAGATCTGGTTGCATCGTTTCTCTCCGACGATATCCTTGAATTCACTCCGGTAACGTATTCTTAATTCCGCAATACGTAACTGCAGCATGGGCCTGTCATTCCTGTTTGTTTGGATCGTTGTCTTCCATTCCCTGAAATAACGCATGAAAACAGGATTGAACCTTTCCGCTTCCGCTCTCGACAAACCCATCCTTCTTTGAATGAATTCACTCATCTTCTCCCGGATCTTGTCATTGTCGTTATCACCGCCCTGCGAAAAACAGGCAGTGGAAGTGAAAAAAGATAAACCCAATATGACTAATAGTTTTTTCATTTTTTTTTAATTCATCATCGTTTCGCCGTTGCTCTCGGTAACAGTTGTCTCATCAAGAAAATCCTGTATCTCTTTATCAGAAACATCTTTCATCAATTCTTTTATCTCTTCAGGTTTTACAGGACTGGTTGCTATAGCAGCCAGGCTGCTAAGATCTTCATCTGCCAATTTTACAAAAGCATCTATATCTGTTTTGTCAACTTTTTTAATACTCTTCTTAACCCAGGCATAAGGTTGTTCTACCGGGTCAACAGAATTACGGGAATTAATATAAATAAATCCTGCCAATACGATCACGCCGGTCACAACGGCTGCTGCTGCATACCTGAACCATTTGCGGTGTGTAATAGAAACCACTTTTGCTGCTGGCTTATTTCTTTTTTCAGCAAGGCTTTCAAAATATCCCTCGGGAACAGAATAAGGCATTGTCTTTTTCAAACCACTTAACAGCGGTGAAAGAGTTTCTAATTCTTCCTTTGCTGTTTGTCCGAAGGACTCCTTTTGGAGATAGTCGCTGCTTTCACGAACCAATTGCATCGCCTTCTCTGCAAGTCCTTCAAAATAACCGGAAGGAACATAATTAGGCATCTGCCTGGAAATATTGCTTAAGGATGCAGATAAATAGCCCAATTCTTCAACTGCATTTTTTGCTTCCATAGCTTTGATGCGGTTCAAAACCTGTGCTGCCAATCCATCAAAATATCCAACGGAGACTGTATAGATATTCTGCGGAGTGACAGTTGCCAGTGAACTCTTCAGTTCATTCAATTCTTGCAATATGTTCTCTTTTTGTGTCATTTCGATTTATCCCACAGGGCAGGACGTTTAATAAGATGGTTTTCAGGTATCAAAGTTTAATGATTTAGCATATAATCCTCAATTTTCTTGACCGCATGATGATAACTCGCTTTCAGGGCTCCTTCACTGGTTTCAAGCACACGGCTCATTTCCTCGTATGGCATCTCGTCATAATATCTCAACCCAAACACAATGCGCTGCTTTTCAGGCAATTGCTGGATGGCTAATTGCAATTTCCACTCTATTTTATTGGCGTCAAAATGCTTGTCAGCCTTTATTTTATTACTCAGACCGGTTTCCACATCGCTCAGGCTGACAGAAGCTCTTTTTTTCTGCTGTTCAAGGTATGTTAAACATTCATTGGTGGCGATCCGGTAGAGCCAGGTATAAAGCTGGCTGTCTTCACGGAAATTTTCAAGCCCATTCCACACCCGGATCAGTACGTTTTGAAGCACATCATTGGCATCTTCATGCTCCACCACCATGCGGCGGATATGCCAGTAAAGTTTCTCCTGGTATTTTTTGATGAGACTGGTATAGGCTTTTTCTTTCGTAACCGGGTTACGGAATTGTACCAGCAATTCGCTATCGCTTGTTGTTGTCAGGGACATTGATGTCGGGCTTTGGTTCGGTTAGAATAGTGGATTATCGGTTTGTTTAAACTGTCTTCAGTCATAAAAATAGAAAAGCAGGTTCAATTATTAAAGAACCTGCCCGATTACTTTGAAACAATCTTTTAACCGTTCCTTTTGCGATTGATCACTTTCTCTGCTGCTGCTACAATATCCGGTACATCCAAACCATACTTTTTCAGCAGATCAGTTGGCTTGCCGCTTTCTCCGAATGTGTCTTTTGTGCCAACATATTCAATCGGTACAGGAAAATTTTTAGCAGCACATTGTGCAATGGCATCACCTAATCCGCCAATGATATTATGTTCTTCGGCAGTAACAACACATTTTGTTTTGCTGATCGATTTGATCACCGCTTCCTGGTCCAGTGGTTTGATAGTATGAATATTTATTACTTCAACATGGATACCTTTTTCCTGCAGTATAGCTCCGGCCTGGATGGCATTCCAGACCATATGACCGCAGGCAAAAATGGAAACATCAGTTCCTTCTGAAAAATATTGTGCTTTGCCAATTTCAAAAGGTTTGTCAGCTGTAAAGATTGGCCACACGGGTCTGCCGAAACGGAGATACACGGGACCTGTATAATCTGCGATCGCTTCTGTTGCTGCTTTTGTCTGTGCATAATCACAGGGAACGATCACCGTCATCCCCGGAAGCATTTTCATTAAACCAATATCTTCCAGTATCTGGTGTGTGGCGCCGTCTTCTCCCAATGTTAGACCTGCATGCGATGCACAGATCTTTACATTTTTTCCGCTGTATGCAATGGATTGACGGATCTGGTCATATACCCTCCCGGTAGAAAAATTGGCAAAGGTTGTTGTGAAAGGAATTTTTCCGCCAATAGTTAAGCCGGCTGCTATGCCCATCATATTTGCTTCTGCAATGCCGCATTGAAAGAAACGATCCGGAAATTCTTTCATGAACTGGTTCAGTTTTAATGAACCGGCCAGGTCAGCTGTCAATGCAACAATATTGGAATTTTTCCTGGCTGCTTCCACAATGCCATCACCGAATCCGCTGCGGGTATCTTTATTACCTGATGATTGAATTTCCTTTAATAACATGCATGATATTTAATCCCGATAACTATCGGGAGGGCAAATGTAAGGTTCAATAGGCAATGGGCAATAGACAATATGCAATAAACAAGGCCACTTTTGTCAATCTGCATTTGCTCATTGTTTGTTGTCAATTGCTAATTCAATTCGCCGGGCTGCCCGCTAAAAACAGTTTCATCTGCTTTCAGGCGCAGCTCCCATTTCCAGGCCGTGGCCATAATATCATCTAAGGAAAATTGGGGATCCCAACCCAGGACTTTTTTGGCCAGGTCGTAATTGGCATATACCGCAATGACATCTCCCGGGCGTCGGGGGCCAATTTCATAATTGAGTTTAATGCCGCTTACTTTTTCAAAAGCATGAATAGCTTCTAAAACAGTGATACCATTACCGGTCCCCAGGTTAAATACTTCGCAGAGCCCGGCATTTTTTCCTTTTTCAAGATATTTTAATGACAAGGTATGCGCACTGGCAAGATCACACACATGTATATAATCCCGGATGCAAGAGCCATCTCTTGTGGAATAATCATTACCGTGTACATGCATTTTGGGGATACGACCGATGGCAGTTTGAGTGATTGCAGGAATAAGGTTCGACGGTGTACCGACCGGCATTTCACCGATCTGAATGGAAGGATGTGCGCCGGCAGGATTAAAATATCTTAATAAAATACTTTGTGTGCCGGAACTTTTTGCAAATTCATTTACGATCTGCTCGCCCATTTGTTTGGTAAGCCCGTATGGCGATTCTGCAGGTTTAAGTTTTGTTTTTTCTGTAACCGGGATCTCATCCGGGTTGCCATACACGGAACAGGATGAAGAGAAAACAAAGTAAGGCGTATGGAATTCCTGCACACATTTCAGCAGGTTGATCAGGGAATTAAGATTGTTTTCAAAATACAACAAAGGGTTTTCAACCGATTCACCAACTGATTTATAAGCTGCGAAATGAATGATACCCGCGATGTCCTCATTTTCCTGGAAGATGGCATACGTATCGTCAAAATTGCAGAGATCAACTTTGTAGTTCTTTATTTTTTTCCCCGTGATCAGCTCAATGCCCAGGAGGACATTCTGGTTTGACCTTGAATTATTGTCAACAGAAATAACCTCGTAACCATTTTCAACAAGATCAACGATAGTGTGGGAGCCGATATAGCCGCAGCCGCCTGTTACTAATATTTTATTCATAAAAAAAATCCCCGGCAAAAGTCAGGAATTTTTTGCAATAGAAGAAGATTGATATTACCTAAAAAGCTTTACTAAAAAATATACACCAGCAGCCAAAAGACCGCTAACCGGGATGGTTAATATCCATGCCCAGATAAGATTGAACGTGACGCCCCAGCGAACAGCCGATAATCGCTTGGTAGCACCTACTCCCATAATAGCGCCGGTGATCGTATGTGTTGTACTGACAGGGACTTTCAATGCCTCTGTTACAAATAATGTAATGGCTCCGGCTGACTCGGCTGCCACTCCTTCAAAGGGTGTTACTTTAGTGATCTTGGTCCCCATTGTTTTAACGATCTTCCAGCCACCACTCATCGTTCCGGCACCAATAGCAATATAACAGGCAATGGGTACCCAATCGGGCATTTGAGAAAATTCAGTGATAACGCCACCGCCGATTAAAGCTGCAGTAATGATCCCCATTACTTTTTGTGCATCGTTGCCGCCGTGCCCGATACTAAATGCTGCGGATGAGATCAGCTGCAAACGTTTGAACCATTTGTTGGCTCTGTGCGTATTTAATGAATTTAAATAAAAAGTAAACAGGGCCATTATAGTTAAAATCAATGCCAGTAATATCCATTTAAAATTTTGCCCCAGCATGATCACCTGCATAATTTTTGATGAATAGGTTGTTTGGTATGCTGTGGTGATGGTTTTTTCTTCAATTATCTTTTCTTTATTTTTTCGTAATACGGAAAAACTGAAATTCTCACCTCTTTTGTTTTTTCCCAATTCCTGGTTTAGCGTATTGACTGAATTTATTTTTTGACCATTCATGGCTATAACGATATCCCCTTTTTTAAAAGCCATCTTTTGCGCTATGCTTTTATTAGGAACTGCACTGATCATGACAGTATCGTTGTTTTGATGTGCCGTCATCCCGGACAGTGCAACGGGAGAAGTTTTAAGTGTTAAAAAAAGAAAAGTGCCAATGGCAATCAGTATAATTGCTGATGTTATTTTTGGCATGATCCCTTTCTTAAAAGAACTTAAAAACCACAGGGAAATAATAAAGGCCATGACCATACCGATCAATGGGGCCAGGAAAATAAACATTACGGTTTTAAGTACGATGGTAGAATTGATGACGCTAAAAGTTCCGGCATGTGCAATAGCCGCTCCGGCAAAACCACCGATCAGGGTATGTGAAGAAGAAGAGGGAATGCCCGACCACCAGGTCAGCAGGTTCCAGATGATGGCGGCTATAAGTCCTGATAAGATCACATACAGCATATCGGTCTTCGTAATTAATTCTGCTTTCACTGTTTTGGCAACTGTATCAGCCACACCATGATCTTTAAAAATGAAATAAGCAACTACGTTGAACAAGGCAGCCCATAACACGGCCTGGAAGGGGGTCAATACTTTGGTAGATACCACCGTGGCAATAGAATTGGCGGCATCATGAAACCCGTTGATAAAATCAAAGATCAATGCCAGTGCTATAATAACAATGAGGAAAGTCGTCATAAGAAGATAGTTGTAGGATCAATTAAGCATACTTGATGATAATGGACTCTATCACATTGCTTGCATCTTCACACTTGTCAGTTACTATTTCCATCACCTGGTAGATCTCTCTTTTCTTGATCACTTCTTTGGCATCGGGCTCTGTATCGAATAATTTTTCAATGCTCATATCAAAAATATCGTCTGCCTGGTTTTCTATGCTGTTGATCTTTACCAATGCCTCTGTGATCTTGCGCATATTTTTCATGTCCCGGAGTTCTGTTACGGCTATCTTAACCTGCTGGGCGCCCTGTTCGATCAACTCGGCAAATTTTTGCATGCCCATATCGTTGGGATTGACCCGGTAGAAATTAATTTTTTTAGCAGCGGCATAGATATAGTCCGCAATATCATCCAGCGATGTAGCGAGGTAATGAATGTCTTCCCTGTCAAAAGGAGTAATGAAATTGCGTCCCAACTCGGTAAAAATATTATGCGTCAGTTCATCATTGGCATGTTCCAGGTCTTCCACCTGCAAAATAAGAGATGCCCGTTTATCAAAATCAGGTTCGGCCACGATGTCCCTGAGCAGGGAACCCATTTTGGAAGCATTATCAGCTACCTTCTCAAATAACTCATAGAATACTTTGTTCTTCGGCATGAAGATCTTCAGGAACGAGTTGAGTGCCATAGTTTTTATTTTAAATCCGTACCGATAATTACCTGGAACGGGTGGTTGCGAAATTACGGGTTGATCAAATGAGCTTTCCGGGGGTGGGAGAATTAATAATTAATTAATATAGAGATAAAATTAGGGCAACCATTCAATAACAAAGACTTTATATTGCATCAATTTTAAGCAGTAAACATGATTTCAGTAAAATCTAACCGGCTTAAGAAGCTTTTTGCGGTTTTTTTCTTCCTTTTTCTTTCCCTTGCAGGGGATTGCCAGCGATACCTGACAGACCTTGATTCTTCCCTTTTTTTTAAAGACACCCTCCGGCCATTTTTAAAACGATTTGATAATATCAGGATAACGGGTTATATGCAACCTCAATTCCAGGTAGCAGAAGCAGACGGAGCACAGTCGTTTGAAGGAGGAAATTTTGCCCAATTTTCACGTAGCCGGTTCATGCTTCGCCGGGCAAGGGTCAAAGTGGAATACCTGCTAACATCAAAAAGAAATTTTCCAAAAGCACTTTTTACATTTCAGATCGACGCAACAGAGCGGGGCGTGATCGTAAGAGATATGTATATCAGGTTATTTGAAACAAAAAAGAATAACCTGTCCGTATCGGCTGGGTTTTTTGCCCGGCCCTTTGGATTTGAAGTCAATCTCGGATCCTCTTATCGTGAATCTCCCGAACGTGGAAGAATGTCGCAAACACTGATGCCCGGTGAAAGGGACCTCGGTGTCATGTTCTCATTTGAACCACAGGAAAAAAAACATAAATTCTATCACTTGAAATGGGACGCTGGCTTTTTTAATGGGCAGGGCGCCTCCGGCACTACTGATTTTGACAGTCATAAAGATTTTATCAGCAGAATTTTTATAAAGCCATATTCATTTGGCAAAACAGAGATCAGTGGCGGGCTTTCATTACTGAGAGGGGGATGGAAAAACGGGACAAAATTTGTTTATGAAAGTGGCACCGCATCAAACGGGGACAAGATCTTTGTAGTAGACTCATCGGTATCTAATTTGGGCAGATCCTCTTCCCGTCATTATTATGGCGCAGATGTTCAATTCAAAATTCATCATGCATGGGGTGAGACCGAATTCAGAGCGGAACATTGGTTTGGAACACAACCGGGCACGGCAAATTCAACAACCAATCCCGGTGCATTACCCAATTCAAATGGAATTCCATTGCCAACATATGTACGTCATTTTAACGGGTCCTATTTTTATTTTCTTCAGAATATCATTAATCAAAAGCATCAACTGGTGCTGAAGTATGACTGGTACGATCCGAATATCAAAGTAAAAAAACTGGATATTGGAAAAACAGGTACCAATCTCACTGCTGCTGATATTAAATATTCAACGCTGGGTATTGGTTATATCTATCATTTTAACCCCCAGACCAAGATCATATTCTATTATGATATTGTAACGAATGAGATAACCGGCCTCAGCGGCGCAACGGAAGATCAAAAAGATGATGTCTTTACCTGCCGGCTCCAGTTTCGTTTCTGAAACTCCCTCTCCACAAAGTGGAGAGGGCTGGGGTGAGGTGGTAACATTGGGGTAACATTGAAGTTACAATTGCTTAACCTGGCAGTAACATGGCGGTAATTCCATAAGCACATCTTTGCCCGAAATAACCGAACATGTATTTCAGGCGACAATTGGCTTTATCAGTGCTTTTCCTGGCTCTCTTTTCTTTTTCACAGGCACAATCCATAAAGCTTACCGGAAAAGTATTGAATGAAAAGAACGAACCGCTGGCAGGGGTGTCTGTGAAAGTCGTTGGTGACGGCGGCACGGCAACTGATATCGAGGGTCGTTTTTCGCTGAATCTTACACCCGGAAAAAAATATGAACTCGAATTCTCTATCATTGGATATGAAACAAAGAATATAAATGAAGTTGAGGTAAGTGCAGGACAAGTGAATGAACTGAATATAACCTTACAGGTAAAAGCAAAGACAGGGGAAAACGTAGTAGTAACTACCAAAGCATCCAGCGCCAGGAAAGAAACAGTGAATTCAGTTATTGCATTCCAAAAAAACACCAATACAGTTGCTTCAGTCATTTCTGCCGAAAGTATCCGGCGTTCTCCCGATAAAAATACCGGCGAAGTATTGAAACGCACACCCGGCGCCAGCATACAGGAAGGGAAATTCATTATCATAAGAGGATTGGCTGACCGCTATAACCAGGCCATGTTGAATGGGATACTATTAACAAGTACAGAGCCTGACCGGAAAACCTTCTCCTTCGACCTGATACCGGCAAATATGATCGATAATATTATCATCAATAAAGCATTTGTGCCCGAGTATCCCGGTGAGTGGGCTGGCGGATTGATACAGGTTAACACAAAGGATATACCTTCTAAAAATTTCTTTACCGTACAGATCGGTTCAGGATTTAATTCTCAAACGGTTGGCAAAAAATTTTATAAAGACCAGGGTGGAAAAATGGATTGGCTGGGGATCGATGATGGCTCAAGAGCATTGCCTTCCTCTTATACAAGAAAGGCAGAGTTTGATATACTATCACCAGCTGAAAAAACAGCCATTGGCAAACAAATGCGGAATGCATGGAGCCCGGCCGAGACTTCAGTTCCTGTTAATGTTTCTTTCCAGGCGAACGGAGGTTTTACCACAAAAGTCTTTGGAAAAAATCTGGGTGGCATATTCGGTATAACCTATAATAAAAGCAGTAAGTACCTGAAATTGCTGAACAGGTCAAACGTGATCGATATTAATACACATGCAGTAAGTGTGGTTTTTGATTATAATGATGACAAGTATGTTCAGGAAATTTCGGTTGGCGCCCTCGGTAGTCTCAGCCTGCAGATCGATCCCCGTAATAAAGTATCTGTAAAAGCGATCGTGAATGTGAATTCTCCTAACTCAGTTTCTAAACGTGATGGCGCTGATTTTTCCAGGACGGAACAACTCAGAGGCACTGAATTCACTTTTAAGGAAAATACTTTTTTTACTGTACAGGCAACCGGTGAACATAATATTGTTAAGCCGCTTAAGTTGAAATGGTACGGCGCATTCAATATACTGGACGGATATATTCCTGATCAACGCCGTATCTTATATTCAAAAACAGCAAACACTTCAAACCCCTATACACTTCTTATTTCAAATTCGCTTTCACAACAAAGCGGTAGCCGCATTTATCAAAGCCTGAGCGATTATATTTATACAGCTGGTGGCGATCTTACTTATAATTTCAACTGGCTAAACCAGAAACAGGCGATCAAAGGAGGTTACATGCTGCAGATAAAAGACCGTCTCTATGACGCACAACTTTTTGCAAACTATCTTCCGCTTGATAATCCATCGCTACGATCATTAACTCCTGACAAAGTATTTGCTCCTGAAAATTTCGGGAACGGCACGGGTAATAAATTTGCTTTCGATGCTATAAAAGGAAATACATTCCGCTACCTCGCCAATACGATCTTGAATGCAGGGTTTTTGCAATTCGATAACCAGTTCACGGACAAACTTCGGGTGGTATGGGGATTGCGGGTGGAGAATTACGACCAGCTGATCGGCAGTGTAAAGAAATGGGATCCCCGTCATTCCTATTCCCAAATTACCGACTACCTCCCGGGAATAAATGCTACTTATAAGATCAACCAAAAAACCAATTTACGTTTATCAGGTTCGCAGACGGTGATCCGTCCCGAGCTCCGGGAATTAGCATCACTCAATCTTTATGATTTTGAACTAAATGCTTCTGTGCAGGGAAACCCGCTTTTAAAAAGAACAAAAGTTACCAATGCAGACCTCCGCTACGAGATATATCCAAGAGCCGGTGAAGTTGTAACTGCAGGAATATTTTATAAGAATTTTGAAAATGCGATCGAGCAATACTTTAATGGTCTCGGCGGGGGCGCCAGTTCAATAAATTATTTAAATGCGAAAAAAGCAACCTCTTATGGAATAGAAATTGAGTTCCGTAAAAAACTTGATTTTGTAAACGGGTTAAAGAACTTCACTTTCCAGGCCAATGCTGCTTATATAAAAAGTCGTGTAAAAGATGCCAGCTTAAAATTAGACAGGCCTTTACAAGGGCAGTCGCCTTATATCCTCAATGTTGGCCTCTTGTATGACCTTGAAAAATATGGATTGAATGCAACCCTGCTTTTCAACCAGATCGGAGAGAGGATCTACTTCGTGAGGGATGCGGTAAATTCTGATCCTGATATATACGAAGCTCCAAGACCCGTACTGGATTTCCAATTAGCAAAAAAACTTCTTAAAAATAAAGCAGAGCTCAGGCTCAATATCGCTGACATCATTAACCAGACACAATATTTCTATCAAAACGTTGGTGACAAAATAAGTTTTCAAAAAGGAACCGATGTTTACCGGTTTACAAGGAAGAATGGAACCACGTTCAGCATGACGTTTAATTATTCATTATAAAAAACAAAAATTAAAAATACAGAAATGAAAAAGTACATCTTATACACAGCAGCTCTTTCCGCTTTAGCGATCACTGGTTGCCGCAAAATTGAAACAGACGGTGAGATCCAGGTTGTTGTTATAAATGGCGGTGGCGGCGGAACTACCGGCCAGACCATTACCCTCCAGGGTCGCATCAATGCAGATACGATCCTGCGTAAGCAAAACACGTACATCCTGAAAGGGCTGGTTTACATGGTTGGCAATCATACGATGACTGTTGAAGAAGGTACAGTTATCAAAGGTTCTTTCAGCGGTGCTGATGTAGCAGCACTGATCATCACCCGTGGTTCAAAGATCATTGCGATCGGAACTCCGACAGAACCCATCGTATTCACTTCTGCTGCGCCTAATCCGCAATCAGGTGACTGGGGCGGTATCGTTATTTGTGGTAAAGCAGGATATAATTTAAGTTACAATGCGGTTGCAGGACTTTACCAGGTAGAAGGTGGTATTGATAATGCAAATGGGGATGGCTTAGCTGGTTCGGGTGATGCTGTTGCACCTACACCGGTTGATAACGACAACTCAGGTACATTACAATATGTACGTATTGAATATGCAGGTTATGCTTACCAGCCAGATAAAGAAATCAACAGTCTTACATTGGCAGCAGTTGGAAGCGGCACTACGATAGATCATATTGAAGTAGCTTATGCCAAGGATGATGCTTATGAGTGGTTTGGCGGAAGCGTGAATTGTAAATACCTGATCGCTTATAAAACACAGGATGATGATTTTGATACGGATAATGGTTATAGCGGTAAAGTGCAGTTTGGACTGATCATCCGCGATTCGTTGATCGCCGACATCTCAACTTCCGAAGCTTTTGAAAGCGATAATAATGCAACAGGCACTACTTCGCTCCCAAAAACAAAAGCCATTTTCAGTAATATAACTGCCATCGGCCCGAGAGCTACATTAACAAATGTTGGAAGTAGTTTGTACCGTGCCGGCGCCCAGATCAGGAGAAACTCAGGGATCTCAATATTTAATTCTATTATACTGGGATGGCCCCAGGGAATTTTAATTGATGCGACAACAGGGACATCAACCGCTTTAAATATCGAAGACAGTACATTACGTTTACGGAATGTTACACTGGCAGGTAACACGGTGAACCTGAAATTTTCAGGAACCGGCGGCGCTACTATCAATTCTGATGCAACGCTGACTGCCTGGTTCACCAATTCATTTTACAATAATGATCTGCTGACAAACACTTCTGATGCAAAGCTGATCCAGCCTTATAATTATTCAGCGCCGGATCCAACTCCTTTTGCAGGAGCAAATGGTAACCAGAAGATATTAAACAACGGTGATTTTTCCGATTCAAAATTTTCAGGCGATACTTTTTTTGATAAGACCATTACGTTCCGTGGTGCTGTTGCACCTGCAGGCCCATTGGCCAGCTGGTGGAAAGGATGGACAAAATTCAATTATAACTAATAACCGTTCTGCCTTATTGATGTAAAAGACCTGCTTGTGCAAGCAGGTCTTTTTATTAATGCTAAGATAACCTTGCTGTAACAGTAGTATAACAAGCCCTGCACATCTTTACAACAGTTCTTTCTCCGGCATCCCCAATTACATTTACTGGGTTAGTAAGTAATCAAAACCGGATGCAGTTTTCTCTATGCAGTCACCATTCCGTAGTGGACAGCTACGGGATGGTTTTTTATTTTATATCTTACAGGGAATAAAAAATATGAAAACCCTGTCCTGTATTATCCTTACCGCATTCCTGTTTTCCTGTGGCAACCGATCTGCGATCAGTAAAAAATTATCGGGCAGTGACAGCCTGGTCATAACTTTTAATGCACCGAACAGCGATTCAGTAATTAGAACCGTAAGTACCACAGAAAAAAAAGCTATCCGGAAGCTGGCCGGTTTTATGGATGGCAAAAAAGGGGAGGAGGGTGTATGCGGCTTTGACGGCAACATGACCTTTTACAGTAAAGGAGAGGTCTTGTTACCCGTAATCTTTCAATACAGCGAAGAGAGCTGCCGTCATTTTTTATTTGAGATGGATAATAAAGTAATGAATACAACGATGAGTAATGAAGCGGTGGATTTTTTGAAAAATTTAGTGGGGGAGAGGAGGGGGGATTAAAAATTTAATGGGTATTACTATTATTGCTTAATTTTTTTATAACATTGTCTATCGGAATTCCCATCTTGCAGAAAGACAGGATAATAATATCATATCCGCCTGTTTCCTTTTTTTGCTGTTCTGTGAGGAAATGCGGAAAGGGTGGATGACAAGACCCATATTTATCCAACTGCTCTTTCATACGGGCTACATACTCGGAAATTGTCTTTTGTTCAATTTTAGTATTGCAATCTGTGTCAAATATGGCTAGCTTTTTACCTGAAAAGTCAAACGATACCTGGTAATTTATATCATACTTATATATTTCGTTGAAGAACTCCGCATTTGATTTGTTCAAGATCGGGTTATTGTCAACCCCGGCATCAGCCGGAATCTGTGGAAACCGGTTATGACTTTCTGCAATTACGGACTCCCGTTTAAGCCTTTTCATTTTTCCCTTCTTATTTGTTATAACCAGGATTGCGTCAAAGCCATTTGTTTGCTTTTTTTCGTCCGGACTCAAAACGTAAAGTTGATATATAAATTTTTCAATATTCACATTAAAGAAGTTCTTCTTTGTCAGTGGCAATGTAAACTTTCCAATACCATAAAATCCTCCTGATAACAGTTCAGTAAAACCAAGATACTTGTTGTCAAAGTTGAAATTATCGGATTGAATATGTTTGTTTAGCCAGGCACTTTCTTCAATGCTAAGTTTGGGGTTGTTGTCAATGCTGACAGGATCAATATTTTGCCCGAAAGGAGTGCTATAAAATGAAATAAGGAGAATAACAATCCCGAAAAGTTTCATATAAAATTAGTTTTAAGGGGTTCAAAAATTTTATATCTGCAATTTGTTACATTCTTTCTTTTCTCAATTTACTCTTTTTTTGAAACTTTCATATTAAGTAATCACTCCCTCCTCGCATCCAGCGTAAACCCAACCGTTGTTCCGATATTCTCAGTGCTTCTTACATGTATGGTTTGCCCATGAGCTTCAATAATATGTTTGCAGATAGATAATCCAAGGCCACTGCCTGTTACATCAATGCTGCGGCCTTCATCGGTTCGGTAAAAACGTTCGAACAGGCGGGGCAGGTGACGTTCGTTGATGCCAATACCATCATCACTTATTTCTATTAAGATATGTTTGCCATCCGTCCTGTAAATGCTGGCTGTAATATTGCCGTCCTTTTTTCCATATTTGATCGAGTTCTCAAAAAGATTAATGAGCACCTGTCTTATTTTTTCTTTATCTGCAAAAACCGTTAGCGGTGATTCACATCCTTTCTTAATGGTGTAATTAATATTCAATGCTTCGGCTTTTACCGAGAGACTGTCAAACACATCTTTCACCAGGTCCTGTATCACGAAATTCTGTTTGTACAAGATCAGTTCGCCTCTTTCTAAACTTGAAATTTCATCCAGGTCATTCAGCAGGTTGGTCAGCCGGTTTACATTGTTAGCAGTTTTCTCCAGGAATTTTTTATTCACTTCAGGATTGGCAAGCGCCCCGGATAGTAAGGTATCTATATAGCCCTGGATGGCAAATACCGGTGTTTTAAATTCATGCGAAAGGTTTTGCAAAAATTCCCGGCGAAACTGTTCATTCTGCCGTAGCAATTCAATTTCTTTTTTGTTTTCTTCCGCCCAGGCTTCCACATCTGCCCGCACTTCATCAATACTTTTTTGCGGCAGCACATATTTATAATAGGTCTCTTCTTTTTTGGTAGCCTTGGTCTGGTAAATAAATTTATAAATGAGTTTTATTTTCCGGTAAATGAACCGTCCCAGTACAAAGGAGATAAGTAAATAAGCCCCGCCAAAAATTATCAAAAAAGAACTCACGGTCCACAGCCAGTCTTTTTCTACAACATAGACCAGCAGGCTCACGGGCAAAGCCAGCACAAAAGCTGTGAATGCAGAAAGTTGTCGCGGAGAAATGTTTTTAGTGGAAAACATGGAACGAAGTTACAAGGGACAAGGCACAAGGTCGGTATATAAAAGGAAATTTCGTACTGTAGGGTTCTCTTGTGCCTTGTACCTTGCACCTTGTGCCTTCACATTTATAATTCAAACTTATATCCCACCCCCTTCACCGTAGTAATGCAATCCACTCCCAGCTTCTGCCGGATCTTACGGATATGCACATCAATAGTACGGTCTCCGACGATCACATCATTGCCCCATACCTGGTTTAATATTTCATTTCGCAGAAAGACACGACCGGGTCTTAGTGCAAGAAGATATAGCAATTCAAATTCTTTTTTGGCGAGGGTAATATCATTGTCATCCACCTGTACCACGTATCGTTCCGGGTCAATGGTAATGTTTTCGATCTTCAGGATCCTGACATCGGTTTTATGTACCCGGCGAAAGAGAGCATTGACCCGGCTAAGAAAAACCCTCGGGCTGATCGGTTTGCTTATATAATCATCAGCGCCGGTCTCCAATCCTTTTATTTGCGTGGTCTCATCATTTAGCGCTGTCAGAAAAATAATGAGGGTTTCTTTAAAAGCAGGTTGCGCCCGGAGCAACTGGCAAACTTCCACACCGGTTTTGCGGGGCATCATTACATCTAACACGATAAGATCGGGCTGGGTGCGGCGGGCTTTCTCCAGCGCTTCATCCCCGTCTTTGGCAGTGATCACTTCGTATCCTTCATTGGAAAGATTATATTTCAGTATCTCCAGTATATCCGGCTCATCATCAGCAACGAGTATTTTCCGCGTCTTTGTTTCCATGTTAGTTAAAAAAGTTTGTCCGCCATCCGGCGAACTCCTTCGGAGCGCAAACCTACGCAGGAAATCATCTGGCAGGTAAATTATAGGTTTAGTTTATGCAGAGTTAATGAAAACTTAATACCCGTTGGCTGCACAATTAATTTTTAAAGAGGGTCAGACAGCTTAATGGACTATTAAACCGTCTATTTCATTATTAAACCTAAAAAAGCCCATTTAAACAGGGCTTTGTAACTTTGAGCTTCAATCCCTTATGACAACATCTGCCAAATACCTTATTTTATCTGTCCTTTTTATCAGTCTTTACAGGTCAGCAACAGCCCAGTCGGCATTTGCTCCTGGCATTATAACCAATACTCAAAAATGCAAACCGCCCAAAAACAGGGAGCTTTTTCATGATTATATTGATGCACAACAAAAAAATGTGCTGAAGTCGGACGGGAAGAATGACAACCAGTTCACCCCATCTTCTGATGCCGAAATAAATTTCCTGATCACCCAGGCCCTTGTTAAAAATATTGATGAACTACAATGTAAGATAGAAACGGACAGCAGTTTGAAAGACCAGGCAAAAGTAAAATACCTGAAAGGGGTTGAATACCTGCTGAAGTTCTTTAATTCTAATATTGCGAACCGGAAAGTGAGCCCGTTGATATTGCCTGATATTGTCACGGCGTATGAAAAGTGTATGCAAAATGATAAGGCGGGATTATCTATTGAAAGTATAATACAGGGATTGCCTTATGAAGCCGCTTATTCGGTAATAAATGCCGATAATGTAACTTTTGAAAAGAACGCCGGTTACAGGCCTTCTAAAAATGATGTTATCTTAAAATATTGCATACTCCATCCCACCCAGATCTTTGTTATACTGCAACAGAATCCCGATGTACCGTTTGCCGATAGCCTGGTGAGAACCATTGCAAAAAAATATCCGAGGCAATTGTATGATTATGCTGCTGCTAATAACAGGTTCGGGTATGTCATCCGGAATATAACGGATGATATTTTTATTAAGTCGGTAGTAAAGATGGCAAGAAGTAAAAGCGGTCAAATGTATTTTCCTTTCCTGGATAATATTGTTAAGGGTAAAATGACCTTTGAAGAAATTGATTCCGTTAAGAACGATTCATTACTCTACTACAGGTTGTTGGTGAAAACGCAGATGGAATATTGGCAGCGGGCGATGAATAAAGACACGGCATTTGAATCCAAAGCGCTTTCAGAAAAGCTGGTAAAAAATGCAAAAGAATCTTTTGTGAATGTCATAAACGGCCTGCATACGGAACCGGCTGAGATCCGTTTCAGGAGCATTCAATCATTAACTGCGGAAGAACTTTATTATCTCGCCGTATCATCAGACGGTTCTATTTATACATCCAGTTTTGTAAAAGGGGTGTACCCGCTGATGATGAAAAAAATAAATAACAGGGGAGATTCTTTGCTGCTGTCGCTTCATTTTGATAAATACAGGAAATTTATCAAAATGTCGGCTGGCTTTAATAAGCTGAGTGATTTCTTAAGTACATTCTCAAGCACCAAAGATGCAGATGACCTGATGAAAGCATTTGTTGGAGGTTTGGAAAGATCAGACGGACTTGAAGATGGAGTGGACGTGGCAGATTCCTATGCCAGCATAGCAGAATCTTTAAAACCGGTTGGGGCTGAAATGCTGAAAAACATCCAGGGAAATTATCAGCGATGCCTGGCAAAAAACAATAAAAGAGGAATAGCGATCTATAATATTTTAAATAAACTCTTTCTTTCTGCGGATACTACTAAACCTGTTGATCTGACAAAAGAACTCGGCATCCCGCCTGTATATGAAGTACCGTATAAAGCAATGATCAATGACAGTGGCAGGGCCGTATTACAGTTATTCATTTTTGGTGATAAGGATGGTATTGGTGTTTTTCCGAATATACTTGGCTTGTTCCGCAATACGAACTGGAAAATAGATGAAAGCAATAAACAATGGGTTGTTGTCAATTCTGTAAAAGGCAAACCGGTTTCTCTGTATTTGAACAGGCCATTACCTGAGGAAACAAACGAGGATGCAAAGGCACAGGAGGCGCTTTGTAAATATTTAGAGGATAACAAACTTTACCCGACCGCTACGATCAACCGCGGGCACAGTTATAATGCACCTTATACGATCGAACAGATGTTCCCGACATCAAAGATTGTTTTCATGGGTTCCTGCGGCGGCTACCGCTCCATCCATGATATACTTGAAAAAGCGCCGGATGCACATATCGTCGGCACCAAACAGATCGCTGATGCCCCGGTCAACAACCCCTTCCTGAAATTGCTGATGGAAAAACTGAGAGAGGGCAGCAGCATTGAATGGATACCGTTCTGGAAAGAATTCCGTAAGATG
Organism: Chitinophagaceae bacterium; assembly: GCA_035318845.1. Taxonomy (GTDB): domain Bacteria; phylum Bacteroidota; class Bacteroidia; order Chitinophagales; family Chitinophagaceae; genus JJ008. Next base: position 12,447 of record DATHDV010000011.1, on the reverse strand, counting down.
GCACCCGACCCGATCTTTGAAGACTATGTTCCTCCGTATAAAAATCTCGGGGCGCTGTTCATCAAAGCATATAAGATAGCCATGGGTGATGAGAAAGAAAATCAATAAACGGCAAACAGGTCTGTTTAGTTCTGGCTAAATTTGTTGTTTATTCAATCCCACATTTTGTCAGCACCCAAAAAAGCCTTTTTTGATTTTGCCTTATTGCGAAGAGTGTTTCACTATGCGGCCCCGTATAAGAAAAAATTTTACATGTCAATCATATTGGCCATTGTGCTGGCTGTTATTACTCCCATCAGGCCGATGCTTATCAAACTGACAGTTGATAAATACATTACTCACTCCATTGCTTCCATGCTTATTAATATTACCCTGATCCAGATCGGGTTGATACTGGTGGAAACAGCGATGCGTTTTCTTTTCTCTTTTACTACAGCATTGCTGGGACAATCGGTTGTAAAAGACCTGCGGGTTGCTACTTACAATAAAATAATGGGGCTTAATCTTTCCCAGTTTGACAAAACACCTATCGGAACGCTGACCACAAGAACGATCAACGATATTGAATCGATCAACGATATTTTTTCAGACGGTCTTGTTCCTATCATTGCCGACCTGCTTTCCATAGTTTGCGTTTTGACCGTCATGTTCACAATGGACCCATGGCTCACCCTGGTCGCTCTCATTCCTTTCCCGATCATCATCATCGCTACTTATTATTTCAAAGAAAGTATCAATCATTCTTTTTTTAAAGTAAGAAATGCAGTGGCAGCCCTCAATGCATTTGTGCAGGAACATCTTACCGGCATGTCGGTTGTCCAGGCTTTTGCATCTGAGGAAAGAGAGCTTGAGAAATTTAAAAAGATCAATAAGCAACACCGCAATGCGAATATAAAAGCCATTTTTGCTTATTCGGTCTTCTTCCCGGTGGTTGAGATCGTGCTTGCTTTGTCAATTGGTTTAATTGTGTGGTGGACATCCAAAGAAGCTTTGCACTTGCAGGTGAGCCAGTTTGGAAAAGTGATGTCTTTTATTTTATTCATGAACCTTTTGTTCCGCCCGCTCCGGGTACTTGCTGATAAATTTAATATACTGCAGATGGGCATCATTGCCAGCGAAAGGGTTTTTAAAGTGCTGGATAATGAAGATACCACTAAAGCTCCTGAAGGCGGTTATGTAAAGACAGCGGAAGTTTTGAATGGTGCTATCAGTTTTGACAAAGTTTGGTTTGCTTATAATGATGATAATTATGTATTGAAGGACCTGAGCTTTACGGTGAAACCCGGGGAAACGATCGCCATTGTCGGGCATACCGGCAGCGGGAAAACAACTATCATCAGCCTGCTGAACAGGCTTTATCATATTCAAAAAGGGGAAATAAAAATTGATGACCTGAATATCGAAAAATATAACCCCGATATTTTAAGAAAAAACGTGGGTGTTGTTTTGCAGGATGTGTTCTTGTTCTCCGGTTCGGTGATGGATAATATAACATTGCGTAATCCGGATATTGACAGGGATAAAGTTGTTGAAGCAGCAAAGCTGATCGATATGCATGACTTCATTATGCAACTCCCGGGCGGCTATGATTATAATGTGATGGAACGTGGGGCCACACTTTCATTGGGGCAACGACAATTATTGTCCTTTATCCGGGCATTATTGTATAACCCTTCCATATTGATACTGGATGAGGCCACATCATCGGTGGATACGGAAAGTGAAATGCTGATCCAGCATGCTATTGATACACTCATTAAAGGAAGGACTTCCATTGTTATTGCTCATCGTCTTTCCACCATCCGCAAAGCAAGCAAGATCATTGTGCTGGAAAAAGGCGAGATCAAAGAATCCGGCACGCATGAAGAACTGCTGGCACAGGAAGGCCACTACCATAAGCTTTACCAGCTACAATTTGAAAAACACCAGCCCGTTGTATAATTTGTAAAGAGGTGAGCAACAGGGGTTTTAATGTAGCAAGCCGGGGCCATGGAATTATATTTTAAGACTTTCTGAAACAGGCCTCATTTTTTAGCATATACAATTTCAAATTCAAGGTTTTTACCCCCTGCACCCTTATCTTTGCGCAAATTTCAGAAACGGCATGGCATTGAGTCGAAGCAAATCCTTACTGGTAGCGGTTTTCAGCTTATTTACGGTTTCCTTTTTTAACCCGGCCATAGCGGGTGGAGGAGGTCCGGATTCCACGCATAAAAAGGAAGCATTTAATGCCAAAGAAATCATTTTTGGTCACGTCCTGGACGCCAAAGAGTTTCACTTTTTTGATATAGAAGGCAAAGACGGCAAACATCATCCTGTCAGCATCCCTCTTCCTGTTATTCTTTATTCTCCGCAAAGAGGTCTCGATTTTTTTATGTCCTCTAAATTCGAACACGGACATGAATCTCACAAAGGATATGTTATACTCAATGAAGAGAATATTGTCCGCATGAAGCTTGATCCAAAAAAATATGGCATTCAGCAAATAGTGGCTGTTAATGGTAAGGGGGAGATCGATAATTCTGTAGAAGTATATGATCTTTCACTGACCCGCAATGTTGTTCAGATGCTGCTGGCATTATTCATTTTTACCTGGATCATGCTCAAGATCGCAAGAATGTATAAGAAAGGGCAGGGCGTTATTACAGCACCGAAAGGCGCACAGGGATTTTTTGAACCGCTAATTGTTTTTATAAAAGATGATGTAGCCAAACCCAACCTCGGCCATAATTATGCAAAATACCTGCCTTATCTTCTTACGGTATTCTTCTTTATCCTGATCAATAATGTATTCGGACTTATTCCGGGCACTGCGAATGTTACCGGCAATATTGCTTTTACGATCGTTCTCGGGTTAATTTCATTTGCAGTTATTTTAGCCAGTTCCAACAAACATTACTGGGGTCATATATTTAATCCGCCGGGCATGCCATTATGGGTAAAGTTCATTCTTGTTCCCGTGGAGTTCGTCAGCGTTTTTGTAAAACCCATGGCGTTGATCATACGGCTTTTTGCCAATATGATAGCGGGGCATATCATTATCATTTGTCTTGTTTCGCTGATCTTTATTTTTTCAGCCATGAATAAGACCATCGGCATTGCCGCTTCGCCGGTAGCTATCGGGTTCACGATATTCATCTATTTCATTGAGATACTGGTGGCATTCCTGCAGGCATATATTTTCACGATGCTTACAGCCGTGTTCATCGGGCAGGCAAGAGAAGGATCGCATAGTCATCAGGAAGGTGATAAACACACGGCGGCCGATTATGATGACGCAGTGATGGTATAAAAGTTTTTTTTAATAATCAATATAAATCAACAGTTATGGATTTAATGATGGTATTGTTAAGCGATGTAGCAAATTCAAATGCTGGTGGTGCTATTGGCGCTGGTTTAGCAGCTATGGGTGCCGGTATTGGCGTAGGCCAGATCGGTAAAGGAGCTGTGGAAGCCATTGCCCGCCAACCGGAAGCGCTGAATGACATCAGGGCTAACATGATCCTTACCGCGGCCCTTGTAGAAGGTGCTGCGCTGTTTGCGATCATCGTGGGTTTGCTTGCAGTTCTTTAATGGACAACAAACTGCATCCAATGCACAGGGCGGAGGATGCAGTTTTAAAAAAGTAAAAACTAATCCCGATAGCTATCGGGATGACTTTTAAATTTTATATATGGATCTTCTCAAACCGAATTTTGGATTATTGATATGGACCTTGCTGGCCTTTATCATCGTGCTTTTCATATTAGGTAAATATGCATGGCCGGCCATTGTAAAAGGATTGAAGCAAAGGGAGCAAACCATTGCTGATTCATTGTCAACAGCCGAAAAAATAAAAGCTGAAATGGCTATGATGAAAAGTGAGAATGAAGTGCTGCTGGCAAAGGCCCGTGAAGAAAGGGCGCTGATGATGAAAGAAGCAAGAGAGATCAAAGACAAGATAATCAGTGAAGCAAAGGACCAGGCTAAACTGGATGCAAATAAAATTATCCTGGAAGCCCAGGCAGCTATCAATACACAAAAAATGGCTGCGTTGACCGAAGTAAAGAACCAGGTAGGAAAACTGGTCATTGAAGTAAGTGAAAAAGTATTAAGGAAGGAACTGGGTAATAAAGAAGCTCAGGAAGCTCATATCAAGGGGCTTGTTGATGAAGTAAAACTGAACTGATTTGAAGATTTGATGATTTGAAAATGAAACGGTTTCTTCATCTTCAAATCATCAAATCGAAAAATTTTCAAATTAAAAAATGCCTAACCCACGTTTAGCAACCCGGTACGCCAAATCACTGATCGATCTTGCCATTGAGAAAGGCCAGTTGGAAAATATTTTTGCCGACATGCAATGGTTGCAGGCAGTTTGTAAAGCCAGTCGTGAATTTGTTGTTGTTTTAAAAAGCCCGGTTATAAAAGCCGATAAAAAAGAGAAAATTGTTGAAGCGGTCACTAAAGGTCATATTGGAGAAATAACAACGGCTTTCATACGACTGATGATCAGGAAAAGCCGGGAAAGTTATTTACCCGAAGTGGTTACAGCTTTTATCAAGCAATACAAGATCAATAAAAATATATATACCATAAAACTAACTTCTGCTTCGGCGATGAGTGAAGAATTGAAAACTGCGATCATAAAGCAGATCCGGGCTACAACCAATATGCAAAATATTGAATTGGAAGTAGGGGTAGATGAAGGACTGATCGGGGGATTTATATTGCAGGCAGGGGATAAACTGATCGACGCAAGTATTGCGTACGATCTGAAAAATATTGCAAAGCAATTTGACAACAATGACTTTATTTATAAAATAAGATAAGCTTTTAGCTATTAGCCATGAGCCGTTAGCAAAACGGGATCAGCTAATTCAGAACAACAAACGATAAACAAAATATTATGATTGAAATTAAACCGGACGAAATTTCAGCGATACTGCGTCAACAGCTGACCAACTTTAATGCAGGCGCCGATCTGGAAGAAATAGGAACCGTATTGCAGGTGGGTGATGGCATTGCCCGTGTATATGGATTAGGGAATGTTCGCTATGGTGAACTGGTAGAATTTGAAAACGGCGTTCGTGCCATTGCTTTGAATCTTGAAGAAGATAATGTGGGTGTGGTATTGATGGGTGAAAGCGGCAACATCATGGAAGGAGCGAAAGTTCGTCGTACGGGACAGATCGCATCCATCAAAGTTGGAGAAGGAATGTTGGGCCGTGTTGTAAATACTTTAGGAGAACCTATTGACGGTAAAGGTCCTATTACCGGTGAACGATATGAAATGCCGCTGGAAAGAAAAGCCCCCGGTGTTATTTACCGTGAGCCGGTGAAAGAACCATTGCAGACCGGTATCAAAGCTATTGATGCCATGATCCCGATCGGGCGTGGTCAAAGAGAATTGGTGATCGGTGACCGCCAGACGGGTAAGACTGCGATTTGTGTAGATACTATTATTAATCAGAAAGAATTTTTTGCAGCAGGCAAACCTGTTTATTGTATTTATGTTGCTATCGGGCAAAAAGCATCTACCATTGCGCAGGTAATGAAAACATTGAATGATGCAGGCGCCATGGAGTTTACCATTATTGTTGCAGCTTCTGCATCTGATCCGGCTCCATTACAATTCTATGCTCCGTTTGCCGGCGCTGCTATCGGTGAATTTTTCCGCGACACCGGGCGCCCTGCATTGATCATCTATGATGACCTGTCAAAACAAGCTGTGGCTTATCGTGAAGTATCATTATTGTTACGTCGTCCCCCGGGCCGCGAAGCATACCCTGGTGATGTATTCTATTTACACAGCCGTTTACTGGAAAGAGCTGCAAAAATCATCAGTGATGATAAGGTGGCAAAGAATATGAATGATGTACCGGATAGTATTAAGCATCTGGTAAAAGGAGGGGGTTCATTAACAGCGTTGCCGATCATTGAGACACAGGCCGGCGACGTTTCTGCTTATATCCCGACCAACGTAATTTCTATTACGGACGGGCAAATATTTTTGGAAGGCAACCTGTTCAATGCCGGTATTCGCCCTGCGATCAACGTTGGTATTTCAGTAAGCCGGGTGGGTGGTAATGCACAGATCAAATCCATGAAAAAAGTGGCAGGTACATTAAAATTGGACCAGGCTCTCTACCGTGAGTTGGAAGCTTTTTCAAAATTTGGTGGCGACCTCGATGCTGCTACTAAAAATGTACTGGATAAAGGCGCACGAAATGTTGAGATCCTCAAGCAGGCGCAATACTCACCATTTTCTGTGGAAAAACAAGTAGCCATCATTTATCTTGGAACGTTTGGTTATCTGCAGGATGTGGCAGTGAAAAAAGTAAAAGAATTTGAAGAACAGTTCTTACTGGAAATGGAAAATAAACTACCTGATGTAATGGCTGAATTTAAAAAAGGTAATTTACCCGAAGAAGGATTGAAGAAGATGGTGGAGCTGGCGAAAGGAATAATACCACAGTATAAATCATAATTAATTGCTTATTGTTTTTAAAGGCGACCTACGGGTCGCCTTTTTTGTTTGGCAAAGACATTATGAAGAACCTGATCACCTTAATAAAATAGCAGTAACTTTTTTACTTATGCATCATGTAGATAATGATACTTTCTTCTTTCTTTTTTTGCAGACGACGATCTCCTTGTATTTTCAATAGTAAAACTCCCATCATATTTATTGCATTGCATTTTCTATTTCATTGACCATCATAGTTAATCGTATTTATACTACAGAAAATACGGTTTATTTTACGAAATAGTCCGCGAAAAACTTGCAAGTAAAAAAACCAAGTATTATGTTTGCACCAGAATCGAACAAATCCTTAGAAAGCAACGTAATCCGACCATGAAACGAACTATACTTACCAAGGGATATTACTTCCCAGTCTGTTTCACCTCTTTCAAGCCGGGTTTATTGTGATCAAAGGGATAAGCGATAAAAATGCAATCTCCTGAGAAGAGCCTTAACAATTAATCAAGGACTCTAAAACAAAAACAATGAAAACTTTTTTACTCTGTGTTGCCGCAATTTTTATTATGGCAACAGTTAAAGCTCAGAATTTCTCAGAAAACTTTGACACAGCAACTATCAACAGTCTTACTGCTCATTGCTGGGTATTGAATGGTGTGTCAACTACAACTCAAAACGGTGAAGCGATCAACGGAACAAGTATATACACCGCTCCCCCGACAAGCCCGGGTTCAAAAATTGATCTTTACACCCCGATCCTGAATTTTAGTTCAACCAGCACGACTATTAGTTTTGATTACAGGCTTACCGAGTCTTTGGGTGGAAGTGCGACACGTTCCATCCAGGTTAGCCTTGTTAATCTTTCCGGGACTGTGGTAACGGCCGATATAATTACAATGGACGCCGGTAATACTACAGATGTAAATCAATACCAGCACACATTCAGCTCGATAACAGCAGGTAGTTACCGGGTTGTATTGAGAGTTTGGGGTTCCTTTGGAAATGGTAACGTACGCCTGGTGCTTGATAACTACGTGGTGACTAATGCAACATTAAACAACCCTTCTCCGGGAAATTGCAATTTTGTTGCCATTGTAGAAAGTACATTGCCTGTTCAATTAAAATATTTTACGGCTCAATTGAATAGTAATAAGGTTGACCTGAAATGGGTAACTTCTACCGAGATCAACACCAGCCATTTTGTAATTGAAAAAAGTCTTGATGGAATAAATTTCAGTGATGCAGGGACGGTATTTGCTTTTGGCAACAGTACCGATGAAAAGAATTATAATTTTACAGATAATATCAACGTGTCACAGGATGCTGTTATCTATTACAGGCTTCGCACCGTTGATGTAGATGGCAGATCTGGTTATTCAGTTACACGCATTATCCGTACAGGAAAGCAAACGGGACAAGCGATATCTATTCTTACTTATCCCAATCCTGTAAGCAATGAACTTAGAATTACTCTTCCTGATAACTGGCAGAATAAAAAAGTGACTTTTGAGATATTTAATGCCAATGGACAAGTTTCAAAAAGAACAGAAAGCGCAAACAGCGGGCAAACTGAAACTTTAAATGTCAGCAACCTGGTCCGGGGATTCTATTTTGTAAGAGTTAGCTGCGAAGGACAAACTGCACAACAAAAGATTGTAAAGCAATAAGAACTAATTTTCATGGGTTCCGGCCGTTCCGCCTTTTGGGGAACGGTTTTTTTATTTAAAATTAATTTGGTTTATATTATAAACTACTTTATGTTTGTGTCCCCAAATACTTATTGGTATGAAAAATTTGAAAACTGGCTTGCTGCTATTAATGATGATAGGTTGGTTTCAAATCTTGTCAGCACAGGTTATTGTAAAAGGAGTAGTGAAAGATAATAAAGGTAATCCTGTTGCAGGAGCCAGCATTTCCATCAAAGACAGTTATGACGGGGGCACCAGCGATTCATTGGGTAGATATTCATTTAAAACATCTGAAAAGGGAGAACATTTGCTCCAGATAAGTTCCATTGGCTATAAACCATTTGAACAAACTATAAAATTGGAAGGCGGCATATTGACAATTGATGTAACTATCAAGCAGGAGATCAGTGAACTGACAGCGGTAGTTATTTCTGCCGGAACATTTGAAGCAAGCGATCGCAAAAGGGCAGGTGTCGTATTAAACCCCATCGATATTGTAACAACAGCGAGTGCAAGCGGAGATATAACACAGGCATTAAAAACTTTGCCAGGCGCACAACAGGTTGGAGAAAGTGAGGGTTTGTTTGTTCGCGGGGGCACTGCTGCAGAAACAAAAACATTTATTGACGGCACCCTGGTCAACAATTTTTTTTACAGCGGTGCTCCTAACATTGCGCAATTCGGAAGATTTTCTCCATTTATTTTTAAAGGAACTGTTTTCAGCACCGGTGGTTATTCAGCCTTATATGGCCAGGCCCTTTCCTCAGCGTTGATTCTTGAATCAATTGATCTGCCGGACAGAACTTCTGCCAATCTTGGTATAACTGTGTTGAGTGCCAGTGCAGGTTATCAGCACCTGGCAAAAAATAAAAATTCATCCTGGGGATTTGGTTATGACTATACCAACCTGGGCCCCGCCTTTTCAATAATCAAACAAAAACAGGATTATTCAAAAGCACCCAGCTATCATAATCTCGATGCTAATTTTCGCATTAAGACCTCCAAGACAGGTATGCTGAAATATTATGGATATTTCAGCAGCAGTAAACTGGCTTTCACCACCCATAGCATTGATTCATCAGGCTATCTCGATAAATTCGATATCAGCAATACTAACCTATATCACAACCTGGCCTGGAGAGAGAACCTGGCAAAAAAGTGGAAAATAAATACCGGTATTTCTTACTCCAATAATAAAGATGACATTAACGGCGGGATGCAGAATAATAATAAGACAGATGTTGTGCTCGGAGGATTAGAGTTTAAAAAATTTCATGTTGCTACTAAAGGGAATTATTTTAATGCCAAAGCAGTCTTTGAAAAAAAATTGAAAGGTTTGAGTGCTATCCGCTTTGGGAGCGAATACAATTACAGTAATGATCAGCAGGTTTATACTTCATTTAATGGACAAAATTATCCTGATACAATAAAAGAAAATATAGTTTCACTATTTGCTGAAGCGGACATCTATGCCGCCAATGACCTTGCCGTGAAAGCGGGTGTACGTTTTGAGCATTCTTCACTATTGGATAAAACCAATATCGCACCCCGTCTATCTATTGCTTATAAATTGGGAAAAGGCAGCCAGGCCTCAGTGGCTTATGGTATTTTTTACCAGAACCCCGAAAGAAAATACCTGCCATCGCCCTACGCCTTAACATTTATGAGTGCTGACCATTATATTGCCCAGTATCAAAAAGTGGCGAATGAGCAATCATTGAGGATCGAAGTATTTTATAAAAAATATCATAACCTGGTTAAAACAGGATCAGTGAACTTCAGGGAGTCGGCAATTAATAACAAAGGGTTTGGCGATGCAAAAGGAATTGAATTTTTCTGGAGAGACAAAAAGACCATTAAGAACCTTGATTACTGGATCTCTTATTCTTACCTGGACACCAAAAGAGATTTCCTGAATTTCCCCTTTGCCATTACACCCAATTTTGCAGCCAGGCATACTGCTTCACTGGTAGCGAAGAAGTTCGTACAGAAACTGAAAATGAATTTTAACGGCGCTTACAATTTTTCCAGCGGCCGTCCTTATTATAATATCAGGTTCGATGGCAGCAATTATAAATTCACCGACAGGGGGACGATCCCTAATTATCACAATGTCAGTTTCGCCATTAATTATTTGCCATTTATTGGTAAAAAAGATGCAAAGGTTTTTGGTGTATACGTACTACAGGTCAGCAATATTTTCAACATCAAACAGACCTATGGCTACCAATATTCTTATAACGGGTACCGGAAAGAAACGATAACACCTACATCAAGAATGTTTGTATTCATCGGTGCTTTTATCAGCTTTGGTGTAGACAGGAGTGATGAAGTAATTAACAGGTTATAACAAAAAAAAATGTTATGAACTATTATCTTATAATGAAAGCGATCCATTTACTGGCCGTGGTTGCTTTTCTTGGAAATATTGTCACAGGTCTTTTCTGGATGCGATTTGCCAGGAAGACCAATGATATCAGGATCGTTCATCATACGGCCGCCGGTATTATAGCGTCAGACAGGTTATTCACTATCCCCGGGGTCATTATTATTACAGCAGGAGGTTTTGCGTCAGCTATATATGGCGGCATACCGCTGCTGAGAACCGGTTGGATATTCTGGCCTATCATATTATTTTCTTTATCAGGATTATTTTTTGCTTTTAAAGTAGTTCCGTTACAGGTCCGGATGAGGAAGCATCTTGAAAAAGGAGAGGGGTTTACCTGGAAAGGATTCGATGCTGTATTAAAACAATGGGAGTTCTGGGGCTTTATGGCTGTTATCACTCCCATCATCTCTTTTTTTATGATGATATTAAAATGGCCGGTATTAAGCCCATTAGCAAAATAAAAAAACAAAAACTTAAACACTAAAATTTACAACAATGAAAAAAGCACTCTTATTTATTATGGCAGCAATATTGACAAGCGGGTCATTTGCTCAAAGCGAGAAATATGTAAAAGCCATGGAAGCCCTTGTGCCGGCCGTTGATACTACTCATAGTATGGACGGGCTGACGGATCTTGCCAATTCATTTGAACGGATCGCCAACGCCGAAAAAACACAATGGTTACCTTTTTATTATGCTGCACTTTGTCATATTAATAAGGCCAACATGTATTTTACTTCGCAGAAGCTGGACATGATCGATCCTTTGATGGACATAGCAGAACCGCTGCTAAACAAAGCGGAGGAACTGGAAAAAAACAACTCTGAGATCTTTTGCCTGAAGAAAATGTTTAATACGGGCAAAATGATGGCAGACCCCATGAGTCGTTACATGGTTTATGGAGCGGCTGCATCACAAGCGCTGGAAGAAGCCAAAAAACTGAACCCGGAAAATCCAAGAGTCTACCTGCTGGAAGGAATTGATAAATATTATACCCCGGAACAGTATGGCGGAAGTAAAGAAGAAGGTAAAAAACTTTTCAAGGAAGCAGCTAAAAAAATGGAGACATTCAAACCGGCCAGCAGCATTCATCCTTCCTGGGGTGCTTCGCAGATAAAATATTTTTTATCTCTTGAATAAAAAGTAAATAAAGGTCTCCCGAATGATCATGTATTTAAATCAATAGTTATGACCAACGAAAATCTTTCACCCGAACAAAGCCTGCAGGTTATCCAGTCGATGATCGAAAAGGCCAAGAACCAATTCAGCGAGAACGGGCACCTGTATCTATTGTGGGGCTGGGTGATCTTTATAGCCAGTGCGGGCCAGTTCATACTGCTCAACCTGGTGCACTATCAAAATCATTCCATTGTTTGGTTTCTTCCCTGGCTGGCAGTGATCTACCAGTTCATTTACCTGGTTAAAAAAAAGAAACAAAAAAGGGTAACTACTTATACCGATTTTATCATTGGTTTTGTGTGGATGACCTTTTTTATTCTCATGGTATTGTTTGCTTTTATTCTTGGCCAGGAATTGGGGTCGTCTTTTCATAAACTGGTTTGTCCTGTTGCTCTTGCTCTATATGGGATGCCTACACTTTTATCAGGGATCATTCTGCGTTTCAGGCCGCTGATCGCAGGTGCAATCGGGTGCTGGCTGCTATCGATAGGGTCCTTGTATATACATTATGATTACCAGTTGCTTTTTTTATCAGCGGCGATGGTCATAGCCTGGATCATTCCCGGTTATATTCTTCGCAGTAATTATCAAAAACAAAAAGATTGATATGGAAGAAAAAAAATTATCCGAACAGGAAAGCCTCCTGATCATTCAGCAAATGATACAAACGGCCAAGCAGGAACAAAAGGATGATGGTCTCGGGTGGATACTCTGGGGCTGGCTGCTTT
>DATHDV010000010.1:0-4981 GCA_035318845.1 Chitinophagaceae bacterium | reverse complement strand
TCTCCGAATGGAGTCCTGTGGACATGCCCTGTTGAGGCGCTGCCAGTACAATATGACAATCGCTGTTCACCAGTATTGGCACCCGGCTTTCCAGGAAATCCTTTACGGGTTTTACTTTGAATCCTTCGAAGCTGCGGTGCTTCAGCATTTTTTCTTCGGCCACCTGCGGGCTTACATCTAACTGCGGCTCTGTTTTAATGATCTGTGTGGGAGGATGGCAATGATAGAGCAATGAATAATCATCACTGAACCCTTCGGTGGAAAATAATTGTTCGCTGTACAATGTTCCGTCCGGCTTACGATACTGTGTGTGACGTTTATGGGGAATGGTTCCGAGTTTATAATAATGAGGCATAATGCAAATTTGAAGATTTGAAGATTTGAAAATGTGGAAATGAGCCGTTAGCCATTAGCTAATAGCTAACGGCTAATGGCTATCGGCTTTCTTTTCCTGACAGTTCCAATGTGGACAGCAGAAAAATATATTTCCATTTTCTTTTGTCGATATAATAGGTGAAGTTGCGGTGAAAAGGCATTTCCAAATTTACGACTAAATTCATTCTGCCAAATGACAAGAATAGGCCTGATATCAGATACGCATGGCTTCCTCGACGAGGCGGTATTCAAACATTTTGAAAAATGTAATGAAATATGGCATGCGGGGGATTTTGGGAAGGGTGTCGCAGACCGTCTGAATCCCGCCTCAGGCGGGAGCCGGAAGGTTATAAGAGGAGTGTTTGGGAATATTGATGATGCAGCAATCAGGAATGAATTTCCGGAACAACTGGTCTTTATGTGCGAAGAAGTGAAAGTGCTGATGCGGCATATTGGCGGCTCTCCTCCACGCTATAATCCTGAAACGAAAAAAGAATTAGCATTACATAAACCACAATTGTTCATCAGCGGTCATTCCCATATTTTAAAAGTGATGTATGATGAGAAGATCAATTGCCTGCACATGAACCCCGGCGCTGCAGGCTGGCATGGCTGGCAAAAAGTAAGAACCATTATCCGTTTCGTGATCGATGGAAAAGAAATGAAAGACTGCGAAGTGATTGAGTTGGGAAAACAGGTTTAAAAAGTTTAAGAAGTTTAAGGGGTTTAATAGGTTTAAGAGGTTGCGAACTGTAGAATAACTTTTTAAACCTCTGAAACTTCTTAAACCTCTTAAACCCTTTTTAGTTTAAGAAGTTTAAGGGGTTTAATAGGTTTAAGAGGTTGCGAACTGCAGAATAACTTTTTAAACCTCTGAAACTTCTTAAACCTCTTAAACCCTTTTTGTTGTAACTTTTCGGAAATTCATTCACTATGCCAGGATATACCTCCCGCCGCCAATGGATACAGCAAACAACACTTGCCGCATTAGGTCTTGGTTTTTCATTCCGTTCGATGGGAAATGAAGATGGGTTACAGAAAATATTCAGCCCGGGAAGCAACCTGATCAATTTAGGAGCCAATGAAAACCCTTATGGCATATCCTCCAGGGCCAAACAAGCCATCCTGGATATGATGGGCGAATCCAACCGCTACCAGTTTAATGTCCCGTCATTGCAGTCATTTAAAAAAAGATTGGCCAGTTATTATAATGTGACCGAAGAATATATATTGATAACACCGGGTTCAGGTGATGGGTTAAATTTACTGGCCCGGCATTTCTCAAAAGGAAATATCGTTGCGCCTGATATTACTTTTGGCGTACTACCGAATACCGCAAAAAAGATCGGAACGAAAGTTAACGAGGTGCCGCTTAGCCCGGATAAAGTGCATGATCTGCGGGCGATGCTTTCTGTATTGAACAAGGAAACCCAATTAATGTATATCTGCAACCCTGCAAACCCGACAGGCACGATATTAAAACCGGATACATTAAAAAACTTTTGCGTGGAGGCTTCAAAGAAAACAGTAGTGCTGGTCGATGAAGCTTATCTTGATTTCCTGGATGCACCGGATAATGAATCCATGATCGGGTTGATCGAAAAAAATCCCAATGTGCTGGTGATAAAAACTTTTTCAAAGATCCATGCGATGGCAGGATTAAGGATCGGTTATATTATCGGCCACCCTGACCTGATCAGTAAGTTACAGGCTGATTATTTTCAAAATTCTCAAATGGGAGTAAGTAACCCGGGTATGGCAGCGGCCATGGCAAGCCTGACCGACGAAGAACATAAAAAATCCAGCAAACAAAAAAATGAAGAAGTGAGGAATTACACAGCAGGGGAAATGAAAAAACTGGGCATTGATTTTATTCCGTCCTATACGAATTTCATTTTTTACCCGCTAAAAAACTATGCAGGTGATTATGCAAAGTATATGCTTGACAGGCACAATATTATCCTGCGCTCCAATACTTATTCAGGTGAAAAATGGGCAAGGGTGAGCATTGGGACGATGGAAGAGATGCGGGTCTTTTGTTCAACGCTGAAATCGGTAGTGTATCAGTTTGAAAAGTTGCCGGTAAGACGGTAAGGCGGCAAGGATTGAATTATAAACCGTTGTTCTTATCGTCTTCCCGACTTTCCGGCAAAATGATACACTACCCTGAAATCAATCACCCAATAGCTTTCATCAATTCTTTTATCTTTTGATGATGCTTCTCACTCACCGGCCACACCGGCAAACGGAAAGTATTTTTGCAAAGTCCCATTTCTGATAAATATGCTTTTACCCCGCTGGGACTGCCTTCGGCAAACATGGAAGCGATGATATCAATGTATTTGTAGTGAAGAGGTTTTGCCTTATCAAAATTTCCCTGCAGGCAATGACGAACCATATTGGAATATTCAAGCGGGTAGGCATTGGCCACAACGGAGATCAATCCTTCGGCGCCGGCAGCGATCATTTCTAATGTGATCGGGTCATCACCGCTGATGACCATAAAATCAGTTGGTTTGTTTTTGATGATCTGGCTGATCAGGTCAAAGTTGCCGCTTGCTTCCTTAGTAGCAAAAATGTTTTTCAATTCATGTGCGATCCGCAATTGCGTATCTGCCGTTACACTTTGTCCTGTGCGGCTTGGCACATTGTACATGATGATGGGCAAAGGCGTAGCCGCATTCAATGCTTTATAATGCTGGAAGATCCCTTCCTGGTTGGGTTTGTTGTAATAAGGAGATACAGAAAGAATGGCATCATAACCTTTAAGATCAAATTTCCTGAACCCTTCGATCACTTCCTGTGTGTCATTGCCGCCGATGCCTGCTACCAATGGAATTTTCCCTGCCGATCCCTTTGCAACAAATGAAAACACTTCTTGTTTTTCATTTCCATGAACAGTAGCACTTTCACCGGTGGTTCCGAGAACAACAAGGTATTCAACCTTTCCCTTTATCCAGAACTCGATCAGTTTGCTGAAACTTTCCCAGTCAATCTTGCCATCGGCAAGAAATGGAGTAACAATGGCGATTCCTGTTCCGGTGAATTTATCTCTGAGTGACATAATTTGTTTATTTACTTAAATATTCCTGTAAAATTTTATTTTCAATATTTGAAATATCATTTTCAAATTTACTCAATATTGTTAATGCTGCCACCGGTGGCACATCATAAAAATAAGCTTTCATAAATCCATCTTTCTCTTTTGATGGCGGCACCAAGTGGCTGATTTGTTCTTTTAATTCAGGATTGCTAGTATGAGCAAAAAAGGTTTTTTGCATAGCCTCAAGTTGCGGAAGTAAATATTTTGCATTGCTCTTTTCACTTAAAAAGAAATTATTAATCCGTGAAATATCAACCTCGCTTTCCGGAGGGAGCATCTCTCCGGTTGAATCGCCACAGGCAACGATAAACCTGTGTTTGAGGTCGTGCATGTAATCTTTGAAACCTGAAACCGAGTAACGAAATTGCTGAAGAAATGTCTCAGAATATTTTTTTGCGATGGAATCATATAAAGCATCAGTGCTGAGCCCGATACTTTCATTTGTCTTTTTCAGTGACAGGTTTACACTATCAAACTTTCTAAGGATTTGATCGGACTTTCTGCGGTGGTTATTGCAGGAAAAAAGAATGGACAATATTAAAAGGGCCAATAAGTATTTCATGAATTGCTGAATAGAATTACCGGACGATGAAGAGTGCGACGCAAGGGACGATGATAGTAGCACTAAAGCTGGTTACAAAATTATTTTTACTGACTAACGATTATCTGCTTATGACTAAAGACTAAGGACTCTTAACATCCAACCTCCAACCTCGAACTAAACCTCCTCCCAAAACCCCATCTTCCCAAATTTCTCTATCCTTGTATTCACCCTTTCTTCTGCTGATGGTTGTTTTAATTCCTGCAATACAGGTATCAAATACTCTTTAAGGATCTTTGCAGCTCCATCATAATCCCAGTGTGCACCGCCAACAGGTTCAGGAATAATTCCATCGATCAAACCAAAGTCCAGCATCTTAACGGCTGTAAGCTTCAACTGTTCCGCTGCTATTTCTTTTTTATCCCAGCTGCGCCACAAAATAGATGAACAACTTTCAGGAGAAATAACGGAATACCATGTATTTTCCATCATAAAAACTTTATCACCCACACCAATACCCAATGCACCTCCGCTGGCTCCTTCGCCAATGATCACAACGATCACAGGGACTTTCAACCGGATCATTTCATAGATATTCCTGGCGATGGCTTCTCCCTGTCCTCTTTCTTCCGCTTCTAAGCCGGGATAGGCGCCGGGCGTATCAATTAAAGTAATAACAGGCTTGTTGAATTTTTCTGCAAGCTTCATTAACCGTAACGCTTTGCGGTAACCTTCGGGATTTGCCATTCCAAAATTCCGCATCTGTCTTGTCTTTGTATTGATACCTTTTTGCTGACCGATGATCATGACGGTCTCGCCATTCAAACTGGCAAAGCCGCCTACCATGGCTTTATCATCTTTCACATTCCGGTCGCCAAACAATTCCACAAAATTATCCGTCATCTTATCGATATACTTCATGGTATAAGGCCGGTCGGGGTGACGACTCAACTGCACCCTTT
>DATHDV010000009.1:0-28183 GCA_035318845.1 Chitinophagaceae bacterium | reverse complement strand
CATTTTGCCAACTCTTCCAGCGTTGTGGGATACATGGTGGCCATATCCTGCAAAGTGTTTTCTAAAAAGATGACCCAGGAAACAAGCCCGATCCTTTTTGCTTCCTTATGCCGCAACTCTTTCAGCATTTCCAAAAGGGCTTCGTCTAACGCGGTTCCTCCTGTTGCTTCTGTTCCTTCTTCATCGTCTGCATTGGCATCGTCATAGAGTTTATTCAAAACGATCTGGAATGATTTTGGTTTCTTCAAAAATGCTTCGGCTCTCTTTGTAAACTTCAATACGCCGTACTCTTCAATATCTTTTGTAAGCAAGCCTTCCAATATCAATTGTCGTATTAATGAATTCCAGAAATGATTATCCCGGTCATTGCCACTGGCAAAAGCATCCAGTGCATCATGCCGGAACATTTGTATCTGCGGGGTCAGCTTCCCGCTGATGATCTGCACCACATAATCAGTAGCAAACCTTTCATCCAGGGCCTTAATGGCTTTTAATGCGATCACAACATCATCCTTTGCTTCCACTCTTTCCTTTGGATGTTTACAGTTATCGCAATGCCCGCAATTTTCTTTTTCATACTCTTCACCGAAATAACTCATCAGCACTTTACGGCGGCAAACACCGGTCTCTGCAAACCCGACTGTTTCATTTATTAATTGAGCACCAACTTCCCTTTCGCTGAGTGGCTTATCCCGCATCAGGTGTTCTAACTTGCTTACGTCTTTATGTGAATAATAGAGAATACATTTTCCTTCCAGCCCATCCCGGCCGGCGCGGCCTGTTTCCTGGTAATAGTTTTCAATGGATTTGGGAATATTATAATGAATAACAAACCGGATGTCGGGCTTATCGATTCCCATGCCGAAAGCAATGGTGGCGCAGATCACCTGCACGTCTTCTCCCAGGAACTGATCCTGTCTTTCGCTTCTGAGTTTACTGTCAAGCCCGGCATGATAAGCAACCGCTTTGATCCCGTTAGCATTTAAAATATCCGCCAGCTCCTCTGTTGTCTTCCTGTTCAGTGTATAAATAATGCCGCTTTTATTTTTCATCCCTTTGATAAAGCGGACAATGTTCTCATCGGTTTGTGATTTTTTTATTTTTGGTAAAACCTCATAATAAAGATTGGGCCTGTTGAATGAAGAGATATAAATATCCGGTTTGTGCAGATCAAGGTTCTTAACGATATCGCTCTGCACTTTTGGTGTTGCAGTTGCTGTTAAGGCAATAACCGGTATGTCCGGGTTTATCTGTATCATCATTTCCCGCAGTCTTCTGTACTCGGGCCGGAAATCATGTCCCCACTCCGAAATGCAATGCGCCTCATCTACGGCGAAAAAAGCAATTTTCAGATCTGAAAAGAAATCGAGATTTTCCTGTTTGGTTAATGTTTCTGGCGCCACGTACAGCATCTTTGTTTTGCCGGACAGCAGGTCATCGTGCACTTCTTTTATTTCTTTTTTGTTCAGTGTTGAATTCAGGAAGTGTGCCACTTCGTCGTTGCTACTGTAACCACGGACAAGGTCCACCTGGTTTTTCATTAAGGCTATCAACGGAGAAACAATGATAGCGACCCCATCGCTTACCAGCGCAGGCAATTGATAACACAAACTTTTGCCTCCGCCCGTAGGCATAATGACAAATGTATCGTGCCCGGCCATCAATGATTCAATGGCTTTTTCCTGGGTGCCGATGAATTTATCAAACCCAAATTGTTCCCGGAGAGATTTCCGGAGATCGAATCTTTTATTTGCCGGAGATGTGTCCTT
Source organism: Chitinophagaceae bacterium (assembly GCA_035318845.1). Classification (GTDB taxonomy): domain Bacteria; phylum Bacteroidota; class Bacteroidia; order Chitinophagales; family Chitinophagaceae; genus JJ008. The sequence continues at coordinate 26,414 of DATHDV010000009.1, read as the reverse complement.
AACCTTTGCCGTTTTACCGTTACTTGTGAGAGCCGGTCTTGAAACAGGCTTCTTTGCTGTTGTTCCCATTATTCAATAATTTCCATCGCACTTTATAATATGCGGAATTATTTAAGATACTCATTTTTATCCGAACAATGACTTGCACAGGAATATTTTTCCCGTTTAATACCGGGAGCCTGGAATAAATAAGTATTTCTCCTGTCTTAATGGTCGGGGTTTCAGGGGATTGTTTGACTAACCCGGCAGAATTTTCTGTTGCGCCACTCATCCCATAAGCAGTTAAATCCTTATTCGTCATTATCGAACGGTCGCGAAATTACATTTGTTAATGCGGTCTTCGGCGCCCGGGTTGTTAAAATTAAGCGGCACGGCTTCAAATAGAGACTTCATATCAAATCCTCTAAATTTGCGACTCTTATCCTCCTTGATGAGATAGGGGCGGACATTTAATCATGGCAGTTTCAATAAAACAGGTTGCTCTTAAAACCATCGAACTGGAAGCTCAGTCGGTTTCCGGTCTTGCTTCATTCATTAATGATGATTTTGAAAAAGCAGTTCAGGCTATTGCTCACTGCAAGGGCAGGGTAGTGGTAAGTGGTATTGGAAAAAGCGCTGTTATTGCTCAAAAAATTGTTGCCACATTTAATTCCACGGGCACGCCTTCCATTTTTATGCATGCGGCCGATGCTATTCATGGCGACCTGGGAATGGTGCAACAGGATGATGTGGTGATCATCATCAGTAAAAGCGGCGAGAGCCCCGAAATAAAAGTGCTCGTACCGCTGATCCGGAACTTTGGCAACATATTAATTGGCATGGTAGGCAATATTGAATCTTATCTTGCAAAAAATTCTTCTCTTCTATTAAATACAACTGTTGAACAAGAGGCTTGTCCTAATAACCTGGCGCCAACCAGCAGCACGACCGCACAATTGGTAATGGGTGATGCATTGGCGGTTTGTTTGATGGAGCTGAGGGGTTTTCAAAGTGATGATTTTGCAAAATTTCATCCCGGTGGTATGTTGGGTAAAAAATTGTACTTGCGGGTTTCGGATCTATACGCCAACCATGAAAAACCAAAAGTGATGGCCGGTCAATCATTAAAAGAGGTCATTGTGGAAATGACCGCAAAAAGGCTGGGCATAACGGCTGTGGTTGACAAGGACAACAATCTTCTTGGTCTTATCACCGATGGCGACCTGAGAAGAATGCTGGAAAAAAATACAGCAATAGATACGATAAAAGCAGATGATATAATGACAAAGGATCCGAAAACGATCGGCCCGGATGAATTGGCGGTTAGTGCGCTGGATATGCTCCGCAAAAACGAGATCACACAATTGGCGGTAACAGATAAAGGAAAATATGCTGGCATTATACATTTGCATGATCTGATAAGAGAGGGTTTGATATAAGCCCCCAAACGATGTTTGCAACCTTCTCCCGCTTATTGCGGGATCGGTTGTCCTAAAGGGGGTGTAAGGAAGAGAAAGATTTTTTAATAATCGTAAAGCAAACTCCCCTTCAGGGGATGGGGGCACCATGAACAAACATCACTACGTAGCAATAATGGCGGGAGGTATCGGCAGCCGGTTCTGGCCGATGAGCCGTACCGATTTTCCTAAACAGTTTTTAGATATTCTTGGAACAGGCAAAACGCTGATCCAGCAAACCTTTGACAGGTACAAAAAATTGGTCCCGGCTGAAAATATTTTTGTGGTGACAGCAAAAGAATATGCCGGTATCGTTCAAAAACAATTGCCGGAACTGAAACATGAAAATATTCTTGCCGAGCCCTCCCGGAAAAATACAGCGCCCTGTATTGCGTATATGGCATTTAAGCTGATACTAAAAGATCCGAAAGCGTTGATGATCGCCGCGCCTGCCGATCACCTGGTGATGGAACCAGATGAGTTTTTAAAAACGGTTAAAAAGGCTCTTGATTTTGTTAATCACTTCGACGCACTTGTTACTATCGGGGTGAAACCCACCTATCCCAATACCGGCTATGGTTATATTCAACATGAGACCATTGAAGCGGTCCCCGGTGTTTATAAAGTAAAAACGTTTACCGAAAAACCAAATACAGAACTGGCCAAAACATTTATTGCCAGCGGCGATTTTCTTTGGAACGCCGGCATCTTTACCTGGAAAGTAAAATCAATACTGGCTGCTTTTGAAAAATACCTGCCGGAAATTTATGATGTGTTTGCATCAGAGAAAGATAAATTCAATACCCCGCAGGAGACCGAAGCAATAGAAAACATTTATCCGCAATGCACCAATATCTCAGTGGATTTTGGGGTCATGGAAAATGCAGACAATGTTTATCTCGTCCCCGCCTCTTTTAGCTGGAGCGATCTTGGCACCTGGAACAGCGCCTGGGAGATCATGGAGAAAGATTATTTTGGAAATGCAGTATCGGGAAAAAAAGTAATGGTGGTGGATGCAAAGAATTGCATGGTCTATGTGCCCGAGAACAAGCTGGTGCTTTTGCAGGGGCTTGATGATTTTATCGTCGTTGATACTAAAGACGTTTTACTTGTCTGTAAAAAAGAAAAAGAACAGGAGATAAAAGATTATGTAGCAGAAATAAAAAGGAATATGGGCGAAAAACATCTTTAAGAGAAAAAAAACGACCAAAAAGTTGTAATCCCGGTTTGTCCTGTGGTTTTTATTTTTACATTGTCCTTTGTAGTCTTTTCATATGCCTCCTTTCCCGGTTAATAATATTCTTTTCCTTGATATTGAAACGGTGCCCCGGTTTCCTGATTACTCTTCCTTGCCGGAAGACTGGAAACAATTATGGGATACCAAATCGGTTTCGCTTATCAAATACCACGAGGGCCAGACCAATGAAACACTTTATCCCCGGGCCGGTATCTATGCAGAGTTTGGGAAAATTGTTTGCATCAGCTGCGGCGTATTGCTGGGAAGTGTCGGACAGCGAAAGATCATTATAAAAAGCTTTGCAGGTGATGATGAAAAAATAATACTTCAACAATTCATTGATATGCTGAACAAGTGGATCGCCGGCGAACCAAAATTTCTTTGTGCTCACAATGGAAAAGAATTTGACTTCCCGTACCTGTGCCGAAGGATGATCATAAACAGTCTTCCTGTTCCGGCTACATTAAATATTTCCGGCAAAAAGCCCTGGGAGGTAAATCATTTGGATACCATGGAGCTTTGGAAATTTGGTGACTTTAAAAGTTTTACATCGCTCAACCTCCTGGCTCATACATTGGGCATTACAACACCCAAGGATGATATTGATGGCAGCATGGTTTGGGAAGTCTATTGGAAAGAAAAGGATTTACAACGCATTATCACGTATTGCCAGAAAGATGTAGTGACGGTGGCGCAGATATTGTTGCGGATGAACGGAGAGCCGCTGATCGAAGCAGTTAACATTGAAATAAAATCATAATGGAAAGAACCAATTATTCCTCGGGCTCAAAATGGGAGCATGTCATCGGTTACAGCCGGGCTGTAAAAGTGGGTAATATTGTTGAAGTGACCGGCACGGTGGCAAGCGGCGAAGATGGAAAAGTAGTGGGCAAAGACGATCCGTATGCCCAAACAAAATATATCTATGAAAAGATAGAAGCCGTATTGATCCGGGCCGGGGCCACGATGAAAGATGTGGTCAGGGTCAGGATGTTTGTAACAGATATTTCCCGCTGGCAGGAATATGGAAAGGCCCATAGTGAATTTTTCCGGGAGATCAAACCCTGCAACACGATGGTGGAGGTAAATGCATTGATCGAGCAGGATTATTTAATAGAAATAGAGGCAACGGCTATCATTACTTCCTGAAATGAATATCGAATCCCTCCGTGAATATTGTTTGTCCAAGCCCGGCGCCGAAGAAACACTTCCTTTCGGACCGGACACATTAGTGTATAAAGTAAACGGTAAAGTATTCTTGTTGACCGGTCTCGATGAAGAGCAATTGAGTTTTAATGTAAAATGCGATCCCGATAAAGCGATTGAACTGAGAGAAGAGTTTCCCTGTGTAATCCCCGGCTATCACATGAATAAAAAACACTGGAATACGATCGTGGTGGATGGTTCTGTGTCGTCCAAACAATTAAAAGAATGGATCGATCATTCTTATGAATTAGTTGCTGTAAAAAAGAAAAAATAATCTTAGGCATAGAAAAGAAGCAAAACTGATCTATACAAGAACTTCCTATTGTCTGTATTTTTGGACATCTCTTAATCAAATCACCAATTTTGCATATTCAGTCCAAACTCCCCAAGGTCGGTACCACCATCTTCACCGTAATGAGTGGATTGGCCACCCAATATAAAGCCGTTAATCTTGGCCAGGGTTTTCCTGATTTCCCGATGAGTGAAGAATTAACGGGGCTGGTGAATGATGCTATGAAAAATAATTTCAACCAGTATTCTCCCATGCCCGGCTGGCGACCACTGATGGAATCTATTGCAGAAAAAGTGGAGTTTCTTTACCAGACAAAGATCAATCCTGACATAGAGATCACGATAACACCCGGCGGTACTTATGCTATCTATTCTGCCTTTACAACAATATTGCAACCCGGCGATGAAGTAATTGTTTTTGAACCGGCTTATGACAGCTATATTCCGAATATTGAGATCAATGGAGCGAAAGCCGTTACCATTAATTTAGTTTATCCTGATTATCATATTGACTGGGCGGCTGTACAAAAAGCCGTTACCCCAAAAACAAAAGCGATCATCATTAATTCTCCGCACAACCCGACAGGAGCTGTGATCGGCGAAGAAGATATAAAGCAATTAAGGAAAATTGTGGAGGGAACAAACATCTTTATCATCAGCGATGAAGTGTACGAGCATTTGATCTTCGATAATATTCCGCACCAGAGTATTCTTCGCTACCCGGACCTGCTGCAAAGAAGCTTTGTTTGTTTTTCCTTTGGTAAAGTATATAACTGCACGGGTTGGAAACTGGGCTATTGCATTGCCCCGGCAGAATTAATGAAAGAGTTCAGGAAGGTTCACCAGTTCAATTGTTTTTCCTGTCATACACCTTCGCAGGTTGCATTGGCGGAGTTCCTAAAAAATAAAGATGCCTTTCTTTCTCTGTCATCTTTCATGCAGGAAAAAAGAGATCATTTCAAAAAACTGATGCAGCAAACAAGGTTTACCATGCAGGATTCTTTTGGCAGCTATTTTATCTGCGGCACTTATGAACGGATCAGTGAAGAGGGAGACAAGGATTTTGCGATCCGGTTAACCAAAGAAGCAGGGGTTGCAACTATTCCCGTTTCTGCTTTTTATCAAAATGGAAAAGATGACAGGGTGCTGCGGTTTTGTTTTTCGAAGAAAAAAGAAACCCTGGATGCTGCGGTTGAAAGATTGATCAAATTATAGGATTGTCACCCTGATCCCGATAGCTATCGGGACGAAGGGTTTTCAATAATCATGCTTCGACAAGTTCAGCATGACATACATTTATGAAGCCTGGTAAGCAATACAAAGGAATTATTTTTATGCTGCTGGCTGCCCTTGGTTTTTCAGTAATGGGCGGTGCTGCTAAATCATTGAAAGAAAGTTTTGGTGCCGGGCAATTGGTTTTTTGGAGAAATGCTATTGGCCTGCTTGCATTAGTGCCGGGACTTTTAATAAAACCTCCTGTGCATGTTGGCGGCAAACTTACGCGGCTCATTTTTCGGGGAGTGATGGGAACGATTGCCCTGTACACTTTGTTATATTGTATCCTGCACATCCCGCTGGGAACGGCAATGAGTTATAATCTCACTTCTGTTATTTTTATTGCCCTTTTTTCTTTTTTTCTTTTTGGCGAACATCATGGTAAGGGGGTTTTATTTGCTGTGTTACTTGGCTTCGCCGGGATGCTGTTGATCTATAAACCTATCATGCATTTTCCCTGGTTTTATCATTTGGCCGGATTGATCTCAGGGATCGCTGCAGCGATCGCTTACTTAACACTGGGCCGGCTGGCTGGTTATTATGACCCGAGAGTAATTGTTTTGTCTTTCCTGGTCTGTGGTGTCCTGATCCCGCTTATCACCATGATCATTCATTATTCAGCAGGAGTGCCGGCAGATGGTCTTTTTGTTATTGATTGGCAATGGCCGGCTCTAAAAGAATGGCCGGCGATATTATTACTTGGATTGGCCGCCCTGTTTGGGCAATATTTTGTAACGAAAGCATATGGCGCTGACAAAGCCGGTATCGTTTCCGTATTTGGCTATGCCAATATTGTTTATTCTGTTTTTATCGGTATGGCATTGGGCGATGCTTTTCCCGACTGGATGTCTTCCCTTGGTATCCTTTGCATCATCAGCAGCGGTGTCATCATTTCCCTGATAAAGCGGAAAAAACCAGCTTCCTGAATTTTTTTTAAAAATCTTTTAAATAAGATTTGGCGGTTTGAAATGTCTTATCGTATATTTGCGATATATAATTAAAGCCTCAGGAACCAAATCGCAAATTTCAAGCTTTTGGTTCTTGGTATTTGTTTCTTGTTATTTTTAAAATTATGGCATTTCATAAAAAAGAAGAATTTACCCAAAAGGAACAGGACCTTGCCAATTTCGCCAAAGCGATGGCACACCCTGCCAGGATCGCCATCCTGAAAGTGCTGGCGCAAAAAAATGAATGTATCTGCGGAGAAATTGTTGAGCTGTTGCCGCTTGCACAGTCCACCGTTTCGCAACATTTAAAAGAATTGAAAAATGCCGGGCTCATCACCGGATCCCTCGATGGCCCGCGCAGTTGCTATTGCATCAACTGGAAAGCTTTTGAAAAATTCAATGGTGAATTAAATTTTTTATTCAATGCCCTGAAAGTGAAAAACGAAAAAGCCTGTTGCTGAATATGTCTCTTATTTTCTAATCATAAAAAGTAAAGCCATGAACACAAACACAAAAGACCCCGGTCCTTCGACTTCTGCTCAGGACGGTGGTTGTTGCGGCGGCCTCGGCGATTGGGGTTGTTGCTAAAAACAAAAAGGGTCCCGCAATGCGGGACTCTTTACCTTTACCAAGATGCCGAAGAAGATACTTTTTGTTTGCATAGAGAACAGTAACCGTTCCCAAATGAGCCAGGCTTTTGCCAAAATGCTGGGTGGTTCTTTGGTAAAAGCATATAGTGCCGGGTCAAAACCTACGGGAAGAATAAATCAAAAAGCAATTATAGCGATGAAGGAACTGGGCTACGATCTAAAAAGCCATCGCCCCAAATCATTAGAAGAAGTAAAAGAATATGCTCCCTTTGATGCGGTAGTAACCATGGGCTGCGGCGACGCCTGTCCCTGGATGCCCGCCAAACAATTCATCGATTGGGATATCCCCGACCCGAAAGAGATGAATGATGCCGATTTCCTGAAAGTGAGAGACCTGATAAAAGAAAAAGTGGCGGCGTTGTTGGATTCGTTGTAACAGAGGCCACGAATTGCACGAATGAATATAATTAAATACAAATGGCCGTCCGGGAGAAAGTCTTTCTTATTGGTGCCGTTCGTGTAATTCATGACGAAAAACAAACTTACTTTGCTGAAACTATTCCTGCTTGAACACTCCTTTTTTTTCTGACCGTATTTACAAGACCCTTTTTGCTTTACTGGGATTGGTTTACATCATTGGCCTTTTTGTACCCTTAATGGATACAGATTCGGCGCACCACGCCAATATTGCATTACATATGTATCTCACGGGAGATTATGTTTCTTTGGTCGATCATGCCGGGGATTATTTGGACAAACCTCATCTTCATTTCTGGCTTTGCGCTTTCAGCTATAAAATTTTTGGTGTAACAACATTCGCTTATAAGTTTCCATCTTTTCTTTTTACAATACTTGGGATCTATTCCACTTATCGTATTGGAAAAGCTTTGTATAATGCTGAGGTTGGTAAATTGTCTGCGCTGATCCTTGCTTCTTCCTTTGCATTCATATTGGCCAATAACGACGTTCGGATGGATGCCATACTGACCGCTTGCATCGCTTTTTCTATCTGGCAGTTAGTTGAATTTGTCCAGTATAAAAAGCTGTTGAATATTGCCGGCGCTGCCCTGGCTTTAGCCCTGGGGTTTTCTACGAAAGGGCATATAGCCGTGTTCGTTCCGGCGATCGCTGTGCTCTTTTATATTCTTTATCGCAAAGACTGGAAACTTTTCCCGGACTGGAGGTGGCTGTTGCTGCTTATTTTATTCGGGTTGTTTATTGCTCCCGTGCTGTATTGTTATTATTTACAATTCAATCTTCATCCCGAAACAATGATTCGGGGAAAAGACCATATCAATGGCCTAAAATTTATATTGCTTGATCAAAGTGTTGATCGATTTAGCGGAACAACAGGAGATGAATCAAAACATGATTATTTCTTTTTCCTGCATTCTTTTCTCTGGGCTTTTGCTCCCTGGAGTATCCTTGCTTATCTCGCTGTTGCCGGAAGAATAAAAAGTTTTTTACTTCGAAGAGAGGAGTGGCTGACAACCGGGGTATTCCTTGTAATGCTTATTGTTGTTTCTCTTTCCGGTTTCAAGCTTCCGCATTATCTCAATATTGTTTTTCCAACAACATCGGTCCTGGTGGCTGCATTTATAATTCAAAAGAAAGAAAACGTGAAATGGATAAAGACAATTTTTATCATACAATTTATTATTGTTGGTCTTCTTTTGTTATTGGGCGCTGTCATTAATGCCTGGGCCTTCCCGGTTAAAAGTGGTTGGGTGGTTGCCGGCATCATTTTTTTGCTGGCGGTTATTTTCTATTTTATAAAAAGCTCCGTTTATGATCGCTTGCAAAAAGCAGTTGCTGTTTCTGCCGCGGCAATGATCTTTTCTTTTTTCCTCCTGAACGGTAATTTTTATCCGCAGTTATTGAAATACCAGGGCGGCAAAGAACTGGCTACTGCCGTCAAAGGAAAATTAAACCCGGAGGATGTCTATTTCTGGAAAAACACTTTTAGTTCATCCTTTAATTTTTATACCAAGACATTATATAAACCCTTCGCTGACTCTGTTTTACAGCCGGCTAAAAAACGTTGGTTGATATATGATATAAGAGATGAGGATGAAATTAAGAAAGCCGGTTATCAATTGGACCGGCGGTTCTCTGTTTTGGATTATGAAGTAACCAAGCTGGATATAAAATTTGTGAACCCGGAGAAGAGGGAAGGCCAGTGTTCAGAGATGGTGATTGCGGAAATTTATAGATAACGTGGTATAAAAATTCAAATGGAGATACAGATCTATGTCACCATTAATTTTTTACGACTGTAGGCGCCCCCGAAACCAGCCAGGTAGCAAATACCTCACATAGCTTCCATTCAATACCTGCATAAAGGCGTGGTCTTGCGATCATGTATTCAAGAAAGTCGGTGACATCTCCTTTGCCGCAAGCTATCATCGTATTCAGCACCATTTTATCTTTATACTTACCCTTTTCGATCTTTACGTTCATGGAAGGATTGTTGTTCAAAAAATAATTGCCGCCAAAATGAATATCTGCGACCATGGAATCAAGCAGTACTTCTTCATTGCTCATGCTCCAATTTGAAAAAATAATATAGCAGTCATAGAAGGATATGTCATACACATTCTTCAGGCCAATAAACTGAGAGGCCAGCCGGGCTATATTCCCATAGTATATTGGCGTCTTATCAACCAGGGTATAAAGCAGGTCGCCGGCCCGGGGTAGTTTTCCGCTTTGTTTATAATTAATAGTAAAATAATAATAATCTCCTTTTATCAGGTTGCATCGGCCCGTACCTATCGTTGCTGTATCAGCATGCTTGTCGCGGTAAATACCTTTTAACAGCCCTATTTGTTTTTCGACAAGCTTTGTACCGCCATCTAATTTTATTTGTACAACCTTTACACTATCCCCTATATCCGGCATATAGTCAGTGATCGGGAAACCTCTTACCCACTTCGTTGTATCTTTTTGGCCAAAGCTTGACAACGGGAAAAAGAAGAAAAGCACCAGGAGTAATTTGTTCATAAAAAAATTATAGGTCGGCATTCGGAATTAAAGCCATTTAAAGATACAATAGTTGAAAATAATCTATAAGGTCCCTTCAGCTCATTACCCTGTCAATTTTTTCCTGACCTCTTCTACCATATACGGAATGGCGCTTTCCGGAAAGGGCGACACACAGCTTACATTGATCTCGCAGAGCGTATATTTTTCATGGGTCCTTTTTGTATTAATGTTGTTGATAAAAAAATCGGCGTCCCAGATCACGGGCATCATTTCGTTGTTGGTCCCGGTAATTTGTTGCAACTGTGTCACCCACTTGTTTTCCATGATCTCCCGCAGGTCCCGGAACAACCCGCAGTCTTCGCTGAAGTAGAATCTCTTGCCGGGTTTTTTATTGGGGTAAAGTGCATTTACTTCCTGGTATCCGAATCCTGATACTTTTGTCCCGGTTAGATAACAACGCACCATTCCGTTGATAATACGTTCGTTCCAGGGCTGGTCGATGAGAATGCCGCCGTCACAAAAATAAATTTTAAATGCTGCAAAAAAATCCTCTGTGCTTAATATTTTTTCTTCATCGCCCTTTTTTGCATGGGTTACTATAATGGTATGTTGAGCAAGATTGCTTGCATCAATTTTAAAAACACCATCGCCTCCATTTCCCCGGTATTGCTTCAGGATCCTGGTAGCCGGAACGGTAAGAAACCTTTCTTTAAAATCTTCAAAGGAACTATACAGCTCCACATCTCCGCCGAATTCCGTTTCTCTTGTTTTATACAATACATCCTTTGTCCCGATCTTTAATATCACTTCCGGGTGAGCCGAAACAAAACATCCGCCTTTTGATAGTTGAATTAATAATGCATCCAGTCTTTTCCGGTTATTTCCCTGCTCTACGGGGTTTATCCAAACAAGAACGGCATCAAACTGCAGCAGGTCTTTGGAAAGTTGTTCCGCTTTCTCATCATTGTAGATCACAGAGCTTATATCAAATCCATTCTCCCGGAAAGCAAGTGCAAGGTTTTTATATTTCTCTTCCTCAAGCGCATTCCTGGTTGAATCGGCATCGCCAAAGACCATCAGGGCTATAGAATTTTTTTTCATGGTTTGTTTAGACCCTTAGCGAGCCACGGAATCCCCTGGCAGCATAATAAGACTCTGCTCCGTTGTGATACAGGAAGACGGTGTTGTAGCGGCGATCACAAAAGACGGCGCCGCCGAGTTTCCTGATAGCCTCTGGAGTTTGTATCCAACTCGATGTTTTCATATCGAATTCTCCAAGCCCCTGCAACTCCCGGTATTGTTCTTCCGTTAAAAGTTCAATACCCATATCGGCCGCCACATCAATAGCGTTATTTTTCGGTTTATGTTCTTTCCTTGATTCCAGCGCTTTGCGGTCATAACAAAGACTTCTTCGTTCTTTGGGACTTTCTGCTGAACAATCATAGAAAATATATTCGCCTGTTTTTTTATCATAACCAACTACATCCGGTTCGCCGCCGGTTATTTCCATGTCATCGAGAGACCATAACTTTTCAGTATTAGCCTCCAGTTTTGACTGTACTTTATCCCATTCAACATCATTATGGCGATGCCTGTTTTTCTCAAAACGAGCTTTCAACACCCTGAGCAGTTCTTCGCTTTGTTCTGGTGACAACTTCTTTTTCATTCTATTCGTTTCTTATTCTTGAATTCTAAATAATAATAAAATATAATCCAGCCAATGAAAAGCAGTGTTATTAAAAGACTGGCATAAAAACTAAAAGTTTCAATAAATACCTCAGTAGATGCGGGCCAAATAAAACGAAGTTTAAAATCATATATACCCCAATATTCATAAAAAGAAGCTCCCATGATGATTACCAATAAAACAAAAACGAATTTTATTGCGACTTTATATATACGCCTGTTAATACCGCTCTTGTCATCAATCGACAAAACTTCGCACATGAATGAATAAGGCATTACGTTAAGAGTATTAGGGTTAAACCCCGGAAACAGCCTTTCTTCATCGTTAGGTGTTATTTTAAATAATCTATAGCTCGACTGCTGCATTCCAAAAATAAGATCCCTCCGTCTTTTGGCCATCATTAGCCATTCAAATAGTAAATAACTTATTAGGGTAGGTGTAAGTAATCTCAATAATTTAATATCAAAATCGATTTCGAATAGTTTTATATGAGTGAAGCTTTTACGAAAGAAATATAAAACTACCAGTATTAATAGGAACTGAGTGATGCGAAGACTTCTTTTATTGAGGCTTTTTAAATTTTCTGAAGACTTCTCAAAATATTGTTTTATGATTTCGACTTCAATGCCATCGTCAGTAACATATTGAATAACTTTCGGAATACTAAGCATAAGGTGACGCTTTAGACTACAACATCAAAAATAATCAAATAGATTGGCTAATCAACGAGGGTATTCACTCCTGCAGTCGGTGATCGCAAAAGTGAGGTAATATCTTAAAGTTTATTAATCTATTTTTTCATTCAATGTACTAATCACCCAATCCCTTTCCATCCAGAATTTGCTTTATGTATTTTTCAACCCTTAACTCCCGGGTTTTTGATTGTTTGGGTTGCGAAAAATAAAAAATATATTGTCTTTGCCTTCCCGGCGTCAATGCATCAAAAGCTTTTTTCAATGCGGGCTTCTTGTCTAATTGCTTTTGAAATTCCTCCGGGGTTTTGAAATCTGATGTTTTTTTCAATTTCACTTTCAAACCAGCTCTTTCCACTTCAATGGCTTCATAGATATAAGTCTTCAGGATCTTTTCCATCTTAACTATTTCCCGAACATTCGTGAACCGGACCTGGCGGGCCGACTGCACATTCTTTGTTTGCTGGACCAGGATGCCATTGGGATCGCCTAACAAAACTCCTTTGAAAAACAAAACCGCACAGTATTCTTTAAAACCATGTATTAAAACTATATTTCTTTCCTCAAACGTATAACAGGGACAACCCCATTTCAATTCTTCGTCAAGTCCGCAATCAAGAATGATCGTTCTTAATTTCTCATATTCTTTCTTCCACTTTGTGTCTTTCTCAAAAAACCAATCAACTTTAGGATTCATATTATTCTTTTATTGATTCAGTAAAATACAGCATTACAATCCCGCTAATTTACTTATCTCAAGCATCCTGTCAATAGGGCCTCCCCCGAACGTTGTTCCTTCCCTTCGCTTTGCTCGGGAACCTCCCTGGAGGGGCTTCACAACATTTCTTATAATCCTGCTTTACTGCTTATTTCAAGCATTCTCATTATCGGCCGTAGCGCTGCCAGTCTCAATTCTTCATCCATCAGTATTTCCGGCAGCTCATACTCCATGCAGAGATAGATCTTCTCCAGGGTATTCCGTTTCATATGCGGGCAGTCGTTGCAGGCGCAACTGTTGTTCGGGGGTGCGGGTATAAATGTTTTGTTGGGTGAGGCCTTCATCATCTGGTGCAGGATACCGGTCTCTGTGGCCACGATGTATTCCTGGGATGGATCCCGTTCTGTGTATTTCAATAGGCCCGTGGTGGAGCCAATAAAGTCTGCTATGCGAAGTATCGGGTCCTCACACTCCGGGTGTGCGATCAGTTTTGCATTGGGGTGACGAACTTTTAGTTTGGTGATCTTTTCCAGACTGAATATTTCATGCACCATACAGGCTCCATTCCAAAGCAACATATTTCGCCCGGTTACTTTGTTGATGTAGGCCCCGAGATTTTTATCCGGTGCAAAAATGATAGGTTGTTCTTTCGGAAAACTTTCCACTACCGCCTTCGCATTGCTGCTTGTGCAGATCACATCGCTCAGGGCTTTGATACCGGCGCTGCAGTTGATATAACTCACCACCACATGATCAGGATGTTGTTCTTTGAATTTTTTGAATAGCGGAGGCGGGCAACTGTCGCTAAGCGAACAACCGGCTTTCAGATCAGGGATCACTACTTTCTTGGAGGGGTTTAAGATCTTTGCGGTCTCCGCCATAAAATGCACTCCGGCAAAAACGATCATATCTGCCGTGGTCTTCTCTGCTTGCTGTGCCAAACCTAAACTATCCCCGATATAATCCGCCACATCCTGGATGTCGGGCTCCTGGTAGTAGTGCGCCAGCAACACCGCATTTTTTTCTTTCTTCAACCTTTCGATCTCTGCAAACAGATCCAGCGAAGGGTCCAGTTCAATATCGAGGAACCCGTTCTTCCCGATCGTTGATTTGGCGATATCCAGTGTTTCGTTACTCATTCGTTTTTTCAAGGGAGCAATATTCCAACAAGTCCGGCAACTTTTCCAAATAAATTTTCTTATCCCCGGCGTTAATACAATAATAATAATAATACAATTTTATAAAAAAGAGTTTATTATTATTACGGCTGTGAATTGGTGGATAAACTCTTTTACAAAATTACCTTTTTAAAGTAATTCACATTGCCTGTCCGGTAATCCACAGCGGTTTGATTGATTTTACTTGTTTTTTTAAGATTATCCACAGGAATGTGAAATCAAACCGGCTAACAAGTTTTTTAAGTATTACAAAAATTTATCTGTGAATAAGGATAGGACAATTGGTTGAATAGTTACCCCGGTACCGTCAATTCCAAATAAACCAGCAATTCGTTTCCAATGATCCTATTTCATATCCCCGTTTCACAGGGGGATATCCACATAAATTATTCCTCATTAACACAGGGCCGGGGAGAAAAAGATGAGACCGGTTCACTGATTTGATATGCTTTTGATGATTTTATCATGAACAATATAACCCGGGAAAGCTATAAAACAGAATATCCTAATTTTAAAGTCTTAAAAATTTATTACATGAAACACCTGAGAAAGTTATTGGTTGTTTTTGCTTTGAGCATTGTGTCGCTTGCTAAAGCTGATGAAGGAATGTGGCTGCCACTGTTGCTACAACAGATGAATGAAAAACAGATGAAGAGCCTGGGTATGAAGATCAGTGCTAAAGATATTTACAGTATTAACAGCGGAAGCCTGAAGGATGCGATCGTTAGCTTCGGTGGTTTTTGTACCGGCGTGATCATCTCTTCCAAAGGATTGCTGTTGACAAATCACCATTGTGGTTTTGATGCAGTGCAAAACCACAGCAGCCTTGAACATAATTATATCAGGGATGGTTTTTGGGCAAAGGATAAAGGAGAAGAACTGTCTAATCCGGGCCTGTACGTCACTTTTATTGTAAGAATAGAAGATGTATCGAAACAAGTATTGAAGGGAGTTAACGCTACGATGAGTGAAAGTGAAAGACAATCAACAATAGATAAGAATATCAATGAGACCAAAAAGAACATAAAAAAAGAAAGCTACCAGGAAATTCTTATCAAGAGTTTTTTTGAAGGCAACCAATATTTTATGTTCGTTACCGAAACGTATAAAGACGTAAGACTGGTTGGTGCTCCACCTTCATCCATTGGCAACTTCGGAAAAGATACGGATAACTGGATGTGGCCTCGTCACACCGGAGATTTTTCCATGTTCAGGATCTATGCAGGTAAAGACAACAAACCAGCCAATTATTCACCCGACAATATTCCTTACGTTCCCAAAAGATCATTACCCATTTCATTGGACGGAACTGCAGAGGGAGATTTCACTATGGTCTTTGGTTTTCCCGGAAGAACAACCGAGTATTTACATTCATCCGCGGTAGAACAGATATTAAAGGTGAACGACCCGGCCAAAATTGCCATCCGCGAAAAGGCATTAAATGTTATAGACGGGTTCATGCGGAAAGATGAGCAAATAAAGATCCAGTATGCAGCAAAGTATGCCAACATTCAGAATGCATATAAAAAATGGCAGGGCGAAGTACAGGGGTTAACAAGTGTTGGCGCTGTTGGTAAAAAGAAATCATACGAAGCAGAATTTCAGAAAAGAGTTAACCTGCCTGCCGGTAGGCAAGGTGCCAATCCACAATGGAAAACACAGTATGGAAACCTGCTGGCGGATCTTGCGTCTGCCTATGATAAATTACGTCCCTATGGTTTTGCCAGGGATTATTACACCGAGATCGTCAGCAAGGTGGAATTATTTACCATCATTGCGCAACTAAACTCATTGGCGACCGCTTATGATAAAGAAGGAGAAAAAGGCTATCAGCAAAAGCTGCCCACCGTAACAAACACATTGAACGGACTTTTTGAAGAATATAATGCTGCGGTTGATAAAAAATTATTTGAAACGCTTATGGAAATGTATATGAAAGACCAGGAGGATAGATGCATTTCCATGAAGCTGAAAGAGATGCTTCGACATGAAGGGGGTAACAGTATGGCCAACCTGGCTATCATCATTTATGGAGCCGGCACTTTTTCCAACAAATCTTTTGTTATAGACCTCTTGAAAAAACCTGCGACAGAATTGATCCAAACATTAAAAACGTCTGATGCCCCCGCACTCTATAATGATATGCTGAAAACATATCAAACAGAGGTACAGGGAAAATTAAACGAGATCCAGGGCCGTATCAATAAACTGCAACGAACTTATATGCAGGCACAAATGGAAGTGATGAAAGAAAGAAAATTTTATCCCGACGCCAACAGCACATTGCGTGTTACTTATGGCAATGTAAAAGGATATAACGCAAGAGATGCGGTGAAGTATGATTATTATACTTACCTGGACGGCGTCATGGAAAAATACAAACCCGGCGATTATGAATTTGATGTGCCTGAAAAAATGAAAACACTTTATAACAACAAAGATTACGGACCATACGGAAGCAATGGCAAAATGCCGGTATGTTTTATAGCCGACAATCATACTACCGGGGGAAATTCCGGAAGTCCTGCGCTTGACGCCTGGGGCAATCTTGTCGGTCTCAATTTTGACCGGGTATGGGAAGGCACCATGAGCGATATCAATTACGACCCCAATATTTGCCGGAATATCATGGTGGACATCCGGTATATATTATTTATCATTGACAAATTTGCCGGGGCCGGCAACCTGGTGCAGGAAATGAAACTGGTTCATCCGAAGCGGAAATAGGAATTGGTTAACTGGTTAATTAGTTAATTTGGGATTAGGCCCAAAAACACAATCAATTCCATACTTAGCGGCCCCCGATTAACCAATTAACTAATTAACTATTTAACCCGCCATTTACTCACTACTTTTCCCCAAAAGCCCTATTTTTGCCATCCTTTTAAAATACGGGTACACTATGTCTATTATTCAGGATATCAGAGATAAATATGCAAGGATATCGGTTATTGCAATCGCCCTGGCGCTGATCGGTTTTATTTTGACCGACTATGTAAGGGGAAAAGACCGTGGACGGAGCGGCGGCAGATCAAACAGCATTGGCAGTGTGAACGGCCATTCGGTAAGTATTGAAGAGTTTGGAAAAACAGTTGACCAATCAGAGGCCCAGATGAAGCAACAAGGTTATCCCGAAGCATATGCAAAACAGCAGGCCATTGACCAGGCATGGACCCAGCATGTAAACCGGATAATACTGAGCGAAGAATTTGACAGGCTTGGAATGAGGATTGGGAAAAGAGAGCGGGGCGACATTTTATATGGACCCAATGCCCCGGAAGACATTAAGAAAGCCGGAACCGATGAAAATACCGGGCAATATGATCCAATGCGTGCAAAGCAACAGGTGGACCAGATGATGAAAAATAAACAGGTACCGCAAGCACAAAAAGATCAGTTTAACGACTATATAAATCAACTTGAATTACAACGCAAGTCGGAGAAATATGCTGCATTCTTTACCAACAGCACTAATTATCCCCGCTGGTTCGTGGAAAAGCAAACAGCTGACAACAGCCTGCTCGGAAAAATCTCCATGGTAAAAGTATTTTATACCGATTCGGTATTTGTAGACAGCACGATTAAAATATCAGACAAAGAAATAGGAGATTATCTCGGCAAACACAAAGAGGATTATAAGCAGGAGGAAAGTCGCAGTATTAACTACGTAGCATTCAGCGCAGCGCCAACAGCCGGAGATTCGGCGGCGATAAAAAACCAGGTAGCATTGCTGAGGGCAGAATTTGATACGACGAATGATGTACCCACTTTTCTTGCACGCAACGGAAGCCCCGAGCTTCAAAACGTATATAATACTCCATCTACGCTGCCGGCAATAGCAAAAGACAGCATTCTTAAACTTTCCAAAAATGGAGTGTATGGTACTTATTTAGACGGGAACAGCTATATACTGGCAAAACTTATTGAAATAAGAATGCTTCCTGATTCTGTAAAATGCCGGCACATCCTGGTAAGCACAGACACAAAAGCAGGGGGTTTCGAGGACAGCATAGCCGCCAAAAAAATTGACAGCATTAAAAATGCGGTCAACAGCGGTGCTTCATGGGCCGACATGGTGCAGAAATATAATCCATTGAGCGATGGAAGCAGGGCTAAAAACGGGGAGATGACATTTCCTTCTTCACAGATAATGGAAGGAATGGAATCCGGAAACTTTGCAAAAGAGTTTGGACAATTTGTTTTGTTTGACGGAAAGCCGGGAGAAAAGAAAGTAGTGAAAACCTCATTTGGCTGGCATTATATAGAAATACTTGCTTTTATTAAACCCGAACCGCATTATAAACTGGCTTACCTGAAGCAGGAGATCGTCGCCAGTCAGCAAACAGATGGCGACGCCTTGCAGGATGCCACCAATTTTGCCGGGGATGGGAGGGATCAAAAATCATTTGATACAGCATTTGAAAAAACACTTAAGCCAAAAGGTCTTAATAAAGGGATCGCCGCAAATATTAAAAGAAACGATGCCATGGTGCAGGGCCTGGGGTTCTCAAGAAATTTTGTAAGAAATATTTATACAGCCAAAACCGGCGAAACACTGAAACCTGAGCGGGTCGGGGATAATTACGTGGTGGCGATCGTAACAGAAGTGCTGAAAGAAGGAACCATGCCGACGGCCAAAGCAAGACCGTTAATAGAACCAATTCTTCGTAACAGGAAGAAAGCAGAAACGCTGAAACAAAAAGCCGGCAAGATCAGTTCGCTGGAAGCAGTAGCGGCTGCATGGGGCAAACCCATTGAAACAGTTGACAGCCTTCGCATGAAAACAGGAAGTACAAGCGCCAAATTTGGCAACGAACCCAAAGTAAACGGGGCCACGTTTAATCCTGACAATAAAGGCAAAGTGGTACCGGAAGCACTGGAAGGCTCAAACGGTGTATATGCGATCCGGGTGGAAGCTGTAACGGCAACATCTGCAGCTACCGGTAGCGTAGCAGATCAACGGAAAAAAATGTATGACGATTCAAAACAAACGGGCAACAACCTGATCGAAGCTTTGAAAAAAGCAGCCAGCATAAAAGATAAAAGGGCAGAAACATATTAATAAACAACCTCCGAAGGAGTCCTTCGGACAAAACTAACTGAATGAGCCCCTGCAATATAAGCGGGGCTCTTTGTTTTGCGGATGTCGGAAACAGCAGCCGCTTCAATTTGTTACTTTTACAACAGGATATATTTAAACATGAATGAGCCGATCATAAATAAAGTTGCAGAAAGCGGGATCATCACCGTGGACCTGGAAAAATATTACCCCGGAGGAGAAAATATCGTCTTTGATATGAAGGATCATTTGTTCATGGGAATGATCTTAAAAGAAAAAGATTTCCGGGAGGCGTTAAAAAAAATGGATTGGTCTGTTTACAAGGATAAGAATATTGCCCTTACCTGCACGGCTGATGCCATCATTCCCGTATGGGCTTGGATGCTGGCAGCCTCTTACCTGCAACCGGTAGCCAGGGAAATAGTTATGGGAGACGAGAAAGAGCTGCACAAAAATCTTTTCCTCAAAAATTTATCAGCCATTGATGTAAATGAATTTGCCGGGAAAAAAATAGTAATAAAAGGTTGCGGGGAAACACCCATTGCTGATTATGTATACATGGAAATAACAAAACTGTTGCGGCCCGTTGCTCAAAGTATTATGTACGGCGAACCCTGCAGCACGGTTCCGGTATATAAAAAGTCGTCAGCAACAAAAAACCAGTAGTCCCACTTACCACTTGCCATTCCCCACTCCCCATTAGAACCATCCCCGTCTCTTAAACATTAACAGCATCCACACAGGAATTGCAAGCATAGCGACAACGGCACCAAAAAAGCCATAAGGGCTGTGCAGCCAGGGTATGGACTCGAAGTTCATTCCAAAAATGCCACCGATAACTGTAGCGGGTGCCAGCAGGCAGGTAACAATCGCCATCACCTTCATCACTTCGTTCATTTTTAAATTAACGTTGTTGATATGCAGGTCCTGCAGGCTCACAATTACATCACGATAGTTTTCAGAAAGATCAAGCGCCTGAACAATGTGATCGTAAACATCTTTATAATATTTTGTATGCCGGCTTTCCAGCAACTGGCTGTCGCTTCGCAAAATGCCATTTACCAATTCTCTTACCGGGGAAAAGTTTCTTTTCAAAACGATCAGCTCTTTTCTCAGGTGTGTAATATTGGAAAGAGCCCTGGGGTTATTGCCACGGGTAACTTCTTCTTCCAGTTCTTCAATACGGTCGCCCAGCTTTTCCATCACCACAAAATAATGATCAACGATAAGATCAAGCAGGGAATAACAGAGATAATCGGCGGTGCGTTGTCTTATTTTACTGGTAGGAGATTTCAGTTTTTCCCGGAGAGAATTAAATACATCCCGGTGAGCATCTTCCTGGAAACTGATCACCACATCTTTTGCAAGAATGATGCTGATCTGCTCCTGCTCCACTGCATAGGTTTCCTGATTATAATAGAGCATGTTGAGCAGGCAGAAAATACTGTTATCGGCCTCATCTAATTTTGGCCGCTGGTTAACGCTCAGGATATCTTCGATCACCAGGGGGTGAATATCATAATACGTGCAAACCAATTCCACATCTGCTTTCCGCAGGCCATCAATATTTATCCAGGTCGTGCGGCCACTGGTCTTATACTTTAAGCATTCTGCAACAGAAGGCAGGGTTCTTTCTTCCACCGACTCAGCATTATAATCAAAAACAGAAATAACAACTTCCTTGGCCTCTTCCCTGTGCGGGATAATGGTGGGGTTAACAGATAATATCTGCTTGGTTCTTTTGGGAGCAAACAGGTTAGGCAGGTACAGGTACTTCAGGTATTTCTCGGGGCGAAGTTTTTCCAGGTTCATAAAAGGGAAGTTAGGAAAAGAATCGCAGCCAAATAAACCCGGCACATTTTTAGGGGTCAAAAAGGCACAAAAACAAGTTTAGCTATGAAAAAGAAATTGTTGATCTCCATATTGTTTTTTATGATGGTTGCTGCTGCCGCCAATGCACAGTATGTGAAAGTAAGAATTGGTTTTCCTGTGGGCGTCAGTGTCACCGCTTCCGGAAGAGCGCCGTATGCAGGAGCGGTATGGATCGGCCCGGAATGGCAATGGCGCAGCGGACATTATGTAGTGGTGCCTGGTTATTGGGCCCGGCCCAAAAGACATGGAATAATATGGATACCCGGTCATTGGAAATACAGCGGCAAGGGATATAGGTGGGTGCCGGGTCACTGGAAATAATTTTTAGCCAGACATGTTCATTCTTGCAAATGCTTTCTGAAGTTCTTCAGGCCCGGCCTTGATCATGGCTTCGCTGAAACCAAAACCGATCTCTGTTCTTCCTTCCTCCAATTGTTTAAAGACGGCATTTATAAAATCACTTACAGGCGGAGCAAAATCATGCAGACCCTTGCCACCCAGATCTGTATTCAATGCCGGGGGGATCAGCTCGATCACTTCAATATTCTTTTCTTTTAGCAAATGCCTTAGTGAAAGAGTAAATGAATGAAAAAAAGCCTTGCTGGCAGAATAGACCGGCACTTTGGTAAGCGGTGCAAACGAAAGCCCGGAGGTAACATTGATAATTGCAGTTAATGATTTTAAATTTATAAAAAGCGAGGTCAAATGAACGGGGGCTTCGATATTAATTGTTATTTCCTCTTTGGCACGCTGAAAAAAATTAGTATCAGTAACGGATATCCATTGCTGGATACCGGCATTGTTGACCAACACATTCAGATCAGGATGATCTTGCGAGATCCAGTTAAAAAGCCCTTCTCGTTCCGCGGCCACCGACAGATCACAAACTCTTGTAATGACCGACGGAAACTTATCAGCGGTTTCTTTTAAAACAGATCCGCGTCTTCCGCAAACGATCACTATGTTGCCCTCTTTAATAAATCGTTCAGTTAACCCCAGGCCAATGCCCGAGGCTCCACCCGTAATCAGGATCTTGTTATTGGAAAGCTTCATTGAAATCTCTTTTCGTCTTAATTATTTATTGGGGTTTATATCCTAATGACGCAGCCCTGTTAATATATTCGTTTGCTTTAGCCAGATCTCCTTTTGATCTTAATATTTGTCCCGCAAAATAATAAGCATAAGCATTATTAGGATTCAACGCTATTATTTTTGAATAACACAATAATCCATTATCTGCATCACCTTTCATCATATATAAAGCAGCGAGCTTGAAATAGGCATCTTCGTTTTTTGGATTCAATGCAACAGCATGTGTCAGTACTTTTAAGGCCTCATCATGTCTTTGTAAGTTGAACAAGGCTGTCCCGAAATAATAGTTCAATTCAGGATCATCAGGAGCTTTTTCAATCCCCCCCTTTAGATAAAAATAGGCAGAGTCATTATTATTTTCTGAGAGATAGAGAAAGCCCAGGTATGATGCTGCTGTCCGGTAATCCGGGCTGATCTCAATCGCTCTTTTAAGATGTGATTTTGCGATCTTAAAAGTATCTGCCTGGTTTTTTTTATCGGGAGAACTAAGGACAGATTTTGCCAAAGAACTGCCAAGTATAAAATGTGCTGTTGCACTGTTCGGGGATATCTTAATATCATGACTGAAGATAGTTATGTCGTCTTTCCAATCCTTGTTCCTTGAGATAGTTTTAATACAATAAAGGGCACATATTATCAATACAAAAAAGAAGAGCCGCTTGTTCAGGGAGAAAAACTGGAAAAGATTTTTGGCCCCCTTTTTTACACTTTCGGCTTTTGTCAACTTGATAAGAAAATGAGCCAGGACAATGCAAAATCCTAAGGAAGGAATATACATAAACCGTTCCGCCATGGTCGAACCGCCCAGGAAAAATAAATTTGAAACCGGCGCCAGCGTAATTAAATAAAATAAGATCCCGAATGCCACGATGCTTTTCTTCCGGAATTTTATTAAAGCATAGATACCTAACCCGAAATAGAGAATTACTCCGATCATTGCAGCAGGATCACTGAAGGTCTGAATTTTTATTTGCGCAAAATTATAGTCACAGCTCAGGGGATGCGGAAAGATCAATAACCCTATATAACGTAACAGGATATAGAAGATCGTTGCGTATTTGCTGGCATTGTCCGGCGCAGCATTCATGGTATTGTTCAAAATGGAAGTGGCGATCCCGGCATTTTCCGGGAGGTCTTTGAATACCACCGATCTTATCAATAACCAAAGGCCTGTAATAGCAATCAAAAGAAGAAAAGCAGTACCGATCTTTTTTAAAGGAGTATCCGTAAAAAAGAAAACGACCAATGGGATGATCAGCAGGAAAGTTATCCCGGTTTCTTTTGATATCAACGCAAGGAAAAAACTTACCCCCATTAAAATAAAAGACCAAATTGATTTTGACGAAAGCCATTTCAATTGAAACCAGATCGCAGTCAGCCCGAACAGGAAACAAAGGATCTCGTCCAGGCTTTTTATATTATTGACAACTTCCGTGTGAATGGGATGAGCCGTATAAAGCAGGGCGCAAACAAAAGGGAATAAAAGATTTTGGGATCTGAATAATTTACAAAGAACTAAAAATAAAAGCAGGCAGGTGATCGCATAAAATAAAACATTGATGAAATGATAAATATGGGGGTCGTTGGGAGAAAGCTCCCAGGCAGCGGCAAAAACAATTAACGATGTAGGACGATAAATGGGTCCCCTTAACTGATCACGCCCCGCCCCATACCAATAATCTGTCTTTAGTATAGAAGGAATACCTGCAAAGCCCATCTTGGTAATGCTATTCTCATCTATCACAGGATGGTCATCTAAGGTGTAATTATGACGAATGCTTTGTGCATAAAGAATAAAAGCAAAAATGGCGATCATTATTCCCAAAGGAATTCTTAGATCTTTTGTAATAACCGGGGCGGCTGTAGTTTTGATCTGCGCCTGTTTGTTTTTGATCTTTTTTTTCTTCATCTGGAATGGGAGATTAAAGTAGCTGTTTTAATAAGTACTAAGATATTAGACCCGGCATGTATTATCCACCCGGTTTTTTCACGGCATAAATTTTAATCATAGCTTCTCAAACAAAGCCCTCAGCTTCTCTCTTGTCATTATTTTCTCCCAGTCTTTTCCCAATGCATTTTCCCAAAGCGGCTTCATGCCGAGAGAAACATTGATCATTGTATCAAACTGTTCATCGCTTAATCCTTTGCAAATACCGGCCGGTATTTCGATCTTGTTTTTTTCTACCATGTATTTAAATTCTTTGGCACCTTCCGGGTAGTATTCATCAAGATGGTTCATTACGATGCAATTACCAATGCCATGTTTGGTGCCGAGCAAATAGCTTAATCCATAACTCACCGCATGCGCCACACCTACCTGTGAGTAGGCAATGCTCATGCCGCCGGCAAAGGAAGCCATCATCAGCTTATCATCACAGTCCTCATCCCAGCGGTCTTTGTTGATAAAAACATCCCGGCAGAGTTGCAATGCTTTTTCGCCATAACTTTTACTGAACTCATTCAAATAAGTTCCGTTTAAACTTTCAATGCAATGGATATAACAATCCATGCCGGTATAGAAACGCTGGTTGGCGGGAGCATTAGCTGTTAACCCGGGATCAAGAACAATTTGATCAAAAGGAGTGAAGTCGGAGTTCATTCCCAGTTTTTTTGTCGGACCCGTTAACACCGTTGTTCTTGATACCTCTGCACCGGTTCCGCTAAGTGTTGGTATGCCGGCTTTATATACGCCGGGATTTTTTACAAGGTCCCAACCCTGGTAATCCGCCGACGAGCCGGGATTGTTGATCATTAAAGAAACGGCTTTGGCAAGATCCATGGTACTGCCGCCACCAAGGCCGATAATACCACTGACGGTTCCAAACTCATCTTTTAGTTGTTGCGCAAGTTTGTCAACATAGGTTGTCTTGGGTTCGTAAGTAACATCGGCAAAAATTATTTTATCATTTCCTCTTACCGGAATTCTGTTGGCGAGTGGTTTACCATTAAAAAAATGATCGACCAAAAAGATCATTGGTCTTCCATCTTTACGCTGCGGCGAAATGATCTCGTCTAATTGATTAAACGAACCACGGCCGTACACAACATAGCCGACCATTTTAAAGTTTCTGAATTTCATGAGTTACTTTTTACCACAGATTGCACGGATTAAAGCACAGATTACACAGTTATAAAATCAAACGCTTAATTCCCTTTTTCAAGTCCGCCACATTGAAGTTTATCAGCAAACCTACTTTACATTGAGTTAATTTCAAATAAGTAAGAACCTGTGCGGTATGGACATCAGTTAAAGTCTCAACTGATTTTACTTCAACAACAACTTTTGTTTCTACAAACAGGTCAAGACGATAACCAATATCAAGTTTTACTTCTTCATAAACAAGGGGTAATGGCTTCTCCTTTTCAACAAACAACCCGCTTTTTGTCAGCACATAATAAAGGCATTCTTTGTAGGAGCTTTCCAGTAATCCCGGCCCTAACTCCGAATGCACCTTAAAAGAAGCCCCGATAATTTTTCCTGTAATATCATTTATGTTTTCCAAACCGTGCAATCTGTGAATGTTTTAAATCTGTGTAATCCGCGGTTAAATACCTATAATAGTTTTGCCGCTCTCTCCAGGTCCTCCGGCGTATCGATCTCCACTCCCATATAATCCACTACCACCATACGGAGCGGAATGCCGTTTTCGAGATAACGAAGACATTCAATTTTTTCAGCGACTTCCAGTGTTGACTGCGGCCATTGAACAAAACTCATCAGGGCCTGTTTGCGGAAAGCATAAACACCAATATGTTCATAATAAACAGCAGGAATATTTTTGTTTCTCGGGTAGGGGATCACGCTGCGGCTAAAGAAAAGCGAATTCATATTCTTGTCCACGGTCACTTTCACAAAATTGGGATCCATGATGTCGTTGTGGTCCGTCATCACCTGCATCAGCGAAGCCACCTGCACGGAAGCATCATCAAATTGCCGCAATAATTTTTCCAGGGGTTCTTTTTTTACAAATGGCTCATCGCCCTGTACATTCACGATTATATCAACAGCCATATCAATAGTCGCTTCAGCTATCCGGTCGCTGCCGCTTTTATGTTCTTTCACACTCATTTTTGCCTTGCCGCCATGAGAAACAATCTCCTTGAAAATAATGTCGCTGTCCGTTACCACCAGCACTTCATCAAACAGACCCG
>DATHDV010000008.1:0-2037 GCA_035318845.1 Chitinophagaceae bacterium | reverse complement strand
ATGCTACTTCCAATGCGGCCATCCTTACCGTGGTTAATGGTCCAAGCGTTACATCGCAGCCTGTTAACTCTACAGTATGTGAAGGAGCCAATACAAGCTTTACAGTAGGAGGCAGTGCCGGAGCCAGCTATCAATGGCAGTTAAGTACAGATGCCGGATTAAATTATAATAATATCACCGGTGCAACCAGCGCAACGCTGAACCTGGCCGCTGTTACTTTCTCTATGAATAATTATTACTACCGTTGTGTACTGACAACTGCAGGTTGTTCAGTACCGGCTCTTTCAAATGCAGCAATTCTTACCGTGAACAGGCTGGCTGCAATAACTTTCCAACCAACGGATGCTACAATTTGCTCCGGAAGCAGCCATACATTCTGTGTTACCGCTGTGGGTACTAATCTTGTTTATGCATGGGAATATAGTATTCCTGGTTGTCCCGGACCATGGCTTAATGTGGTTAATAATGCGAATTTTAGCGGAGCTTCAACAGCATGTCTTACAATTACCAACTTTCCTTTAACTGCAGCTTTCCGTTGCATTGTCATGTCCGCTGCCTGTGGCAATATTGTTTTTTCTAATTGTGCAACACTTACGGTGATCAACCCCGTAACGATAACAAGTCAACCATCCAATGCTCAATTGTGCTCCGGTAGTAATACCAGCTTTTCAGTAACTGCCACTGGTGTCAATATTAATTACCAATGGCAGGTAAATACAGGAACAGGATTTACCAATATTGTAAACAATACAGTGTATTCCGGTGCAACAACATCTACACTTACCATAACAGGTGCCACTGCCGGAATGAACGGGTACCAGTATCGTAGCAATCTTTCCAATGCAATATGTACAACGCCTATACCAACTAACACTGTTCTTCTTACAGTACGGCAGTTACCTTCGGTAACACTAAGTGCATCACCATTGACCGGTTTATTACCGGGTCAGACAACAACACTGACAGCAACTCCAAGTCCTTCAACCGGCGGAACGCTGACAACAAACTGGTTCTTCAATGCAGGTCCTATCAGCAATACAGGAAATACAAGAGTCGTCAATATTGAACAGGTTGGTGATTACCTGGTAACGATACAGGAAACATTCGCGGGCGGTTTGGTTTGTTCTAATCAATCATCTGTTGTAAAAATATCGGCAACACCGAGTCCTAAACTGTTTATCTTCCCCAGCCCCAACGACGGTACTTTTAAAGTTGCTTATTACAACGATGGAGGTACCAGCACCAAAAGGTCCATTGCAATCTTTGATTCCAAAGGGAGTAAGGTTTATGACCGCCTGTTCGATATCTCGGGTGCATACACATTGATCGGTATCGACCTGAGAACTGCCAATACCGGAATTTACTATGTGGTTGTTGGCGATATAAATGGTAAAAAACTGGCAACAGGTAAAGTGCATGTGCGATAAGATATCCGTTTCTGAATATTAACTCCCGTTACTTCACGGTAACGGGAGCTTTATTTGTAAAAAGACACCAGTTCTTTCTTAAATACCACACATGGAAAATTGAAATTTTTCTATTATTATTCTAAGTAATTTGCAGCGCTATTTTTAAACCATCCATTTTTCAATTAATTAGTTATGAAAAAACTGAACAATTTTTTTCTCCTGATCATTGGTACAGCCGTAAACCTTTTCATTATTGCCGGCTGTGGTCAAAAGAATTCAGAATTGACAGAAGAAAACGATATGTATGATGGCCCTGACAAAGCCATGGAGTTTGAAATTGAACGTACCAAAGACCCGGCTACAGGCAGGGTGCCCATGCATCAAATGCTGGAGGCGATCATGCAAACAGAACAGCTGAAGAACGACTTACGCAACAGCCCCACTGCTATTACTGCATTAAGCTGGCAGGAGCGGGGACCTAACGGAGACTTCACGGTTGGCGGTAACCCAAGACCTACAGGCCAGCAGACATCCGGAAGGGTGAGGGCGCTGATGATCGATTCAACTGATGCGACACATAAGACAGTTTGGGCAGGCGGTGTGGATGGAGGTTTATGGAAAACCACAG
>DATHDV010000007.1:0-49778 GCA_035318845.1 Chitinophagaceae bacterium | reverse complement strand
ACTTGAAATGGTGGGTGGACCTTATTATGTAACCAAGCTCACCAATGCTGTTGTTTCTTCTGCTAATATTGAAGCCCACTCCAGGATCATCCTGCAGAAATTCATTCAGCGTGAATTGATCCGCATCAGTGGCGAGATCATCGGGGATGCATATGAAGATTCAACAGATGTTTTCGATCTGCTGGATGATGCAGAAAGCAAATTGTTTGAAATTACCAACAATCACCTGCGCAAAAACTTTGATACGATCGATTCGGTATTGGTTAAGACCATTCAGCGGATCGAGGACCTTCGTCATAAGAATGAAGATATAACAGGCGTACCAAGCGGGTTCCCCTCACTTGACAGGATAACATACGGATGGCAGAATACTGACCTTATTATTTTGGCGGCAAGACCCGCTGTTGGTAAAACAGCTTTTGCCCTGAACCTTGCCCGCAATGCTGTTATGCATCCGGGTAGAGCAACACCGGTGGCTTTGTTCTCCTTGGAGATGAGTGCAGGTCAGTTGGTACAACGTATCCTTGCTGCTGAAAGTGAAATATGGCTGGAGAAAATTGCCCGTGGTAAATTAGAAGAGCATGAGATGAAACAACTTTATGCAAGGGGTATTCAACGTTTGTCACAGGCACCTTTATTTATTGATGACACACCTGCATTGAACATTTTTGAACTGAGAGCTAAATGCCGTCGTTTAAAAAATAAGCATAACATTGGTTTAATAATTATTGACTACCTGCAGCTGATGAGCGGCACCAGTGAAAACCGGAACAGCAACCGCGAACAGGAGATCAGCAATATTTCAAGGAACCTGAAAGCATTGGCCAAAGAATTAAGCGTACCGATCATTGCACTTTCCCAATTGAGTCGTGCCGTGGAAACCCGCAGCGCCGGCAAAGACGGTAATAAAATGCCGCAACTGAGTGACCTCCGTGAATCAGGAGCTATTGAGCAGGATGCCGACCTGGTCATGTTCATGTACCGTCCCGAATATTATGATATCACCAGCAATGAAATGGGAGAAAGTAACCGGGGAGAAACCATTGTGCGTATTGCCAAACACAGGAATGGTATGCTGGATACGATCAAGCTGAGAGCTTTATTGCATATCCAGAAGTTTACCGAAGACGATGGCAGCGGTATCGGCGGAACCGGCTTACCCGGAAACTGGAAACCGGTAAGTGATGTGGATGGCGGAGCAAGAGTTTTTATTCAAACCGGAAGCAAGATGAATGATCTGCCTCCTGATGAGGATACACCTTTTTAGGTGATAAATGATAATGAATAGATGATAGCTCCTTAATTTCGGGGGCTATTTTATTTTACAAATACACTATGGCACTTCCTTTTTTCTATATCAGCAATTATGACGGCAGTCAAAAGCAAATTGTGCTGGATGAAGAAACATCAAAGCATATCGTACAGGTATTGCGAATGAAAGCAGGAGCACAACTGAACCTGACAGACGGGAAAGGAAATTTACTGACCTGCGAAATTATCAATGATCACAAGAAACACTGTTCGGTCGAAGTAACAGCAACCAGTTACCAGCAACCAGCAACCAGAAAGGTCTCCGTAGCAATTTCCCTTTTAAAAAACACAAACCGCTTTGAATGGTTTTTGGAAAAAGTAACTGAGATCGGTGTGACTGAAATTATTCCATTGATCTGTGAAAGAACAGAAAAAGAAAGATTCAGGTATGAAAGGATGCAGGGTATTTGCATCAGCGCTATGTTGCAGAGTCAGCAGGTTTGGTTACCTGTATTACATGAACCCGTGAGATTTGAAGATTTGATGATGAGACGATTTGAAGATGCTGTGAAATTCATTGCTCATTGTTTAGAGGCCGATAAGCAACAGCTCCGTGATCATCAAATCGTCAAATCTTCAAATTGTCTGATTGCGATCGGTCCCGAAGGAGATTTTACCAAAGAAGAAGTTGAATTGGCGCTTCAACATGGTTTTATACCGGTTAGTCTTGGAGAAACAAGGCTGAGATCGGAAACAGCGGGAGTAGTGGCAGCAACTTTACTCTGCCATATCTGATTCATTTTTTTCTTTTTTCCGCAACAGCGGTTCATTCAATTCCACTAAACGGGCTTTTCTTTTCTTTGCCCGGCTCATCATCGTAAGGTTCAGCATTTCCACAATAAAAGAGAAGGCCATGCCGAAGTAGATATAATTTTTCAGCCGGAGTTGATGCGCTGCGGCACTGTCCCATCCTTCAATGATCAGGCTCAACCCGATCATCACTAAAAAAGAAAGGGCCAGCATTTTCAATGTCGGGTGTTTATGAATGAAACCCGAGATCTTCGGACTGAATAAGAACATAATGATCATGGCGATCACGACAGCAGCGATCATTATTTCAACATATTTTGCCGTGCCACCGGCTGTAATGATACTGTCAAAGGAAAACACGGCATCGATCAGCATGATCTGTGCAATGGCCTGGCCAAGGGTAAATTGTTTTTTGTTCTGCAGGGTTATATTCGGGTCTTCTCCTTCCAGCTTATGATGAATTTCCATCACGGATTTATAAATAAGAAAGATACCACCGGCCAGCATCACCAAACTGGCCAGGTCAAAACCCTTTCCGGCAATATTGAATATTTCCTTTCCTTTTTGTTTCAGCAACCAGCCTAACCCAAGCAATAACACACTGCGAACAATGATCCCGGTGATCATCCATGCCCTTCTTGCTTTTCGTTCATCTTTTTTCTCGAGCCTGTTAATGATAATACTGACGAAAATGACATTGTCGATGCCCAGCACTACCTCAAGAATGACAAGGACAAAAAAACTGATGATACTTTCTGACGTAAAAAGATATTCCATGTAGTTTGAATTATTAATTAATAATTACTAATTATTAATTTTTGAGAGATGTCTGCAAATCTTTTTGACGATCCCCGGTCCTTCATAAATAAATCCCGTCCATACCTGCAGCAATGATGCGCCTGCCTCCATTTTTTCTTTTGCATCTTCTCCTGTAAAAATACCACCGCTTGCCATAACAGGAATTTTTCCTCTTGTTTTTTCACAAATATATTTTACAACTTCTGTACTTCTTTCTTTCAGTGGCAAACCGCTCAGGCCGCCTGCGCCAACGGTCGTGAGTCGTGAGTCGTGAGTCGTGAGCCCGGACCGGCTGATTGTTGTGTTTGTCGCTACTAAACCATCCAGTTTTATTTCAAGGGCCAGGTCGATCACATCGTCAAGTTGTTCCTGTGTAAGATCGGGTGCAATTTTCAGAAGTATTGGTTTCTGGTTTCTGGTTGCTGGTTGCTGGTTAATGGCCTGAAGGTTTGTGAGTATCTTTTTAAGACTTTCTTTTTCCTGCAGCTCTCTCAGTCCCGGCGTATTGGGTGAACTTACATTCACAACAAAATAATCAACATAAGGATGCAGTTCTTTAAAACAAATTTCATAATCCTTCCAGGCTTCTTCGTTGGAAGTGGTTTTGTTCTTGCCGATATTTCCTCCGATTATCAGGTTCGATGTTGGATGTTGGATGTTGGATGTTTGAGGTACGCTAACATCCAACCTCGAACCTCCAACTTCAAACTTTTCTTTCCACTCTTTTAATCTCTTAGCTATTGCTTTCACTCCATCATTATTAAATCCCATCCGGTTGATGAGTGCTTTGTCTTTTGGTAAACGAAATAATCTTGGTTTATCATTGCCTGCCTGTGGTAACGGAGTAACAGTTCCAATTTCCACGAAACCAAAACCAAGACATTCAAGTTCACGCAGGTACTTTGCATTTTTGTCAAAGCCGGCGCCGAGACCGATCCTATTTGAAAATTGAATATTGAATATTGAATATTGCGTATTTGCTTTAGGCCTGTAAAGCCAGACAATGATTTTTCTAAATCCAATGCTGCTCAACAGTTTCAGGCTGTTCATTGAAAAATAATGCACCCATTCGGGAGGGAAAAGAAAAAGAATGTTGCGGAAGAATTTATACATACAACATGGCGAAGATAACAGAACTTTTGCGGACGCTTTTTGTAGTTAACTTTGGGACATTGAGTCGGTTTCACGCTGAGGCCGCTGAGTTCGCTGAGAGTTAAGCTATATTCCCTGCGCTCTCTGCGCACTCTGCGTGAAGCTTTTCAAATAGATTCATAACTAACTTTGCAAAACAAAAATAGATCCATGCAGGAAGCATATATCATAGCCGGGTACAGAACAGCCGTGGGTAAAGCCAAACGTGGCGGATTCCGTTTTTACCGTCCCGATGACCTGGCCATTGAAGTGATCAAAGGAGTAATGGCAACCGTTCCTCAACTGGAAGCCAAAATGGTGGACGATGTGATCGTTGGTAATGCCGTGCCGGAAGCAGAACAGGGTTTGCAATTTGGTCGTATCATTTCTGCGAGAGCTCTTGGTTTTGATATACCCGGTGTGACGGTGAACCGGTATTGTGCATCAGGTTTGGAAACAATTGCGATGGCTACCGCCAAAATAAGAACCGGGATGGCCGATTGTATTGTTGCAGGCGGAACGGAAAGTATGAGCCTGGTACCAACAGCCGGATGGAAAACGGTTCCTTCTTATTCAATAGCCAAAGACGATCCCGATTATTATTTAAGTATGGGTTTAACTGCCGAGGCTGTGGCAAAAGATTATAGTATCAGTCGTGAGGCCCAGGATGAATTCTCTTATAACTCACATCAGAAAGCGATCAATGCTATAAAGAGCGGTTACTTTAAACCCGGTATCCTTCCCATCAATGTAGAAGAGATATACCTGGATGCAAAAGGGAAAAAACAAAAAAGGAACAATATTGTGGATACGGATGAAGGGCCAAGGGCCGATACATCTATAGATGCGTTGTCGAAATTAAAACCGGCATTTGCTGCCGGTGGTGTTGTTACTGCAGGTAATTCTTCACAAACTTCAGATGGTGCAGCTTTTGTGATCGTAATGGGAGAGAAGATGATGAAAGAACTCGGATTAAAACCTATCGGGAGACTGGTGAACAGCGCCGTGGCCGGTGTGCATCCCCGCATTATGGGTATCGGGCCGGTGGCTGCTATTCCAAAAGTGCTGAAGCAATCCGGTATGAACCTTTCACAAATTGACCTGATAGAATTGAATGAAGCTTTTGCCTCCCAGGCACTGGCCGTTATCCGGGAAGCCGGTCTTGATCCTGCCAAAGTAAATATTAATGGTGGCGCCATTGCTCTCGGTCATCCGCTTGGATGCACGGGTTGCAAACTCACTATCCAGAACCTGCATGACATGAAACGATTGAATAAGAAATATGGAATGGTTACCGCTTGTGTTGGTGGCGGGCAGGGTATTGCAGGTATTATAGAGAATTTGTAATTCTTCCTGATTGCAAAGCAAGGGCCGGGTATTTTATCCGGCCTTTACTTTTATAAACAGCAGGGATTTTTTCAGAAACTTTCCTGCTCTCAAAAATCGTTTGAGGAGCCATATTTGTTGCATTTGTTTAAACGAATTGATAACTTTAAAGTCAGTACAGTTCGCTGAAACCTGCAGGCTCCCGAATTTTCGGGACCGGTAAAAACAAATGCTTATGGACAGAAAAGAATTCCTGACTGCTAAACGCAGGAAAAAGGACAAGGTTGAGGACCATCTATCCCAGCCCGTTTCTACCCGCCATATCACTTCAGGCATTAATCCCTATGCCGGCCCCTGGACGGAAAATGAGATCATCCATTTATTGAAACGGACCATGTTTGGCGCTAAGAAAGCCGACGTGGATTATTTTAAGACCCGGACGGTCAGCCAGGCCGTAGATGAATTATTAAATCCTACTGCTCCTCAGCCTTCACCGCCGGTAAAAGAATATACAACCTCAACCCAACCCGGAACACCGGATGGAAATATAGCACAGGGTACAACCTGGATCAATGATATCAATAATGATGGCGTTGTTCAATCTCAAAGGATCGGCTCTTATAAAAAATGGTGGACAGGTGTTTTGATCAACCAGGACAGGAGCATTCGGGAAAAAATGCTGTTATTCTGGATCAATCATTTCGGTAATGAATCATTCGAGGTTGGTTTTGGTAACTGGATATACAACCAGCATGCTCTTCTCCGGCAACATACTTTGGGAAATTTCAAGCAAATGGTGGATGCCATTACCAAAGATGTATCCATGCTCCGTTACCTGAATGGTTATCTTAATGTGGTCTCAGCGCCTGATGAGAACTATGGCCGTGAATTGCTTGAGCTTTTTACCGTGGGTAAGGGCCCCGGTTCCCAATACACCGAGAATGATGTAAAAGAAGCTGCAAAGGTTTTAACCGGTTGGCAGATCAACGCAATAACTTATACCTCTGTATTCAATGCTGCCAGGCATTCAACAGTTAATAAAACGTTCTCTGCCTTTTTTAATAATACTACTATTACCGGCAGAACAGGCACTACGGCCGGGCAGCTTGAATTAACCGACCTGCTGAACATGATCTTTGCCACCCAGGAATGCGCCAAATTCATTTGCCGCAAACTCTACCGGTTCTTTATTTATTATGCAATCGACAGCAATACTGAAACAAATGTGATCGAACCGCTGGCTACTATTTTCAGGAATAATAATTATGACATCAAACCTGTTTTGGCTGCTCTATTTAAGAGCGAACATTTCTTTGATGTATTAAACCAGAATTGCTATATCAAAAGCCCGGCCGATCACATCATAGGTTCTCTTCGTGAAATGAATGTGACATTTCCTCCGCTCACCGATTGGGACACCAACTATGGCATGTGGAATTTCTTTTATTCCTTTATGACTCTTACCGGTCAAAACCTGCATGATCCTCCAAACGTTTCCGGGTTACCGGCCTATTACCAGGAACCATCCTTTCATGAGATATGGATCAACTCTGATTCATTACCAAAACGAAACCAGTATACGGATACGATGATCAACACCGGGTTTACCCGCAACGGACAAAAGGTGATCTTTAACCTCGTCCCTTATGTGCAGCAATTTTCAAACCCCGGCAATCCCGGCGACCTGATCGATGATGCGCTGAAATATGTTTTCCGCAATCAATTGTCGTATGAAACAAAGAAATCGATCAAGATACAGATCTTGCTGAGCAACCAGTTGTATGATTACTATTGGACCAATGCCTGGATGGCTTACCTGGCAAGTCCAACCATTGCCAATTTCAACGTGGTGAATAACCGGCTCAAACAGTTGTTCCAGTATTTCTTTAACCTGTCAGAGTACCAATTATCGTAGTATCATTTTTTTTCATCCTAACAAAGAAAGAAATGAAAAGAAGAGAATTTTTACAAAAAGGCATACCGGCAGCCACCTTGCTGCCAGCGCTGATAAATGGGTATTCTGTAAAAGCTTTTGCTGCTGATTCTCCATTGGTGCAGGCATTGATGCAGGGCATCACCGACACGGATCATGTACTGGTGATCATTCAACTGGCAGGAGGCAATGATGGAATAAATACCGTGATACCTATTTCCACCTATTCAAATTATTTCAACGCAAGATCCAATATTGCTATTCCGCAGAACCGTATTCTTTCTTTAAGCGGCGTTTCTGCTTCCGGCTTACATCCTGCTATGACGGGCATGCAAAATATCTTTAACAGCGGCAATATGAAGATCATTCAGGCCGTGGGTTATCCGCAGCCTAATTTTTCTCACTTCCGTGCCACAGATATCTGGATGAGTGCTTCCAACAGCGACCAGGAAGTATTCAGCGGATGGGCGGGCCGTTATTTAAACTATGAATATCCAAATTTTCCGACAGGTTATCCCAATGCGGCTTCACCTGACCCGCTGGCCATACAGATCGGGTCTACTACAACATTGACCACACAGGGACCTGTTGTGAATATGGGGATGAGCATCACCAGCGCCACATCTTTTTATAACCTGATCTCGGGAACAACAGATCCTGTTCCCAATACACCTGCAGGTAAAGAATTAAAATATATCCGGCTTGTCAATCAGCAAACACAAAAATATTCCAGTGTAATCCTGAATGCTGCCAATGCGGTAACGCAACAAGCTCCTTATCCCACTAACAATTCTCTTGGAGATCAATTGAAGATCGTAGCCCGTTTGGTAAGAGGAGGATTGAAAACAAGGATCTATATGGTGAGCTTTGGCGGCTTTGATAATCACTCCGTGCAAGTAAATGCTGCTGATACCACTACCGGTACACATGCTACTTTATTGCAAAGAGTTTCGGACGCCATTAAAGCTTTCCAGGATGACCTGCAATTTTTACAGATACAAAACCGGGTGATTGGAATGACATATAGCGAATTTGGCCGCCGTATCAAATCAAACTCCAGTGTGGGTACCGATCATGGCGCTGCCGCACCGATGTTTGTTTTTGGTAATATGGTGGAAAGCGGGGTGCTTGGAAACAATCCTGATATACCTATTAATCCTACCGTGAATGACAATGTTCCGATGCAGTATGATTTCCGAAGCATTTACTCCACTATATTAGAGAAATGGTTCTGTTTGGATAAAACGGTTGTAGCCGGATTGTATCCACCAAATGTCAACAGCCAATTGCAATCATTGCCATTATTTAAAAATGGATTGACCTGTAATGGCGGGACTACGCCGCCACCGACAACAGATGACAGGATCATTTATAATTATCCTAACCCATTTACGAACAGCACCACGATCAAATTCAAAACAGAAGGGGGACATACACTGGTACAGGTCATCGACACATTGGGCCGGGTAATTGCCAACCTGCTGGAAAAAGATTATGCAGTGGCTTTAACAGATACGGTTCCTTTCAACTCGGAAGGTTTGCCTGCCGGCATCTATTATGCCCGATTGCAGAATGGGGTGATACAGAAAGTGTGGCCGATGTTGAAAGTGAGATAACAGAAGTCTTAAAAAGTTTTTTCAACACTGAGATACAGAGTAACAGAGAAACACAGAGTAATGATTTCAGAATCCCTTTCTCTGTGCAACTTTAATTCTCAGTGTCTCTGTGCTGAAATTCTTTATCCCTGCTTTCTAATTCGATGTTGTTCCTCCAGCATTGATCCAATCAATGATCTTTTGTTGATCGGGAGGAGTCAAAGGACTATTAGGTGCCGGTGGCATAAATGAAGGTATGCCATCAACCGCCCTTATTTTAATTCTATCCTTGTTGGCAACAATGCTAATATCCGTATCAAAATTTTTGCCGCCATCCATTCCACCGTTAACATGGCAAGGGCCACAATAACCACCAGTGCCACCGCCACTGATCAATTGTTTAACCGCAGCATATTTAGGTCCATAATTCAGAATACTTATTTGTGTAGTATCAGTACAGCCTTTCTGGTTCTTTATGGTTACAACATAATTGCCCGGGGCCAGGTTGGTAAAATACCAGGAGTCCTGGTAGCTGCCATTATTTAATTTGTATGTGATGGTGTCGCCACGGGGGGCCGTGATGGATATCGTTCCGTCATTGGCACCGCCCACAGATTCAGTATGGGTGTGATTGATGGTAAAATTAGCACCGGCACAGGGGTCAGTTGTTTGCGTATCGCTTTTGCTGCAGGAATTCACCAGTGCAATTATAACAGTCAATAAGCAGGGGATCAGCAGTTTTAATCTCATAGCCCGGGTTTGAATAGTTAGTTGCCTGATGGTTTAAAAGGGAACCTGATTAGTTTCTTACAAGATAAATAATTGGCCCGAAATATCCCGGTTCATATTGGGGAATTGCCACTCAAAGAAAATTAGATGTAACTATGTTGCAATTTTACTATCTTAGCTTTTAATGAGGGCCCGGCCATTTATATTGCGTTGCACAGCTATTCTTTTTATCCTGGTTTTTTCTCAAAAATCAGGTGCGGGTTTATTCCTTCATAATCTCTTACATACCGGTAATACAACCAGCCAGGTTCCGGAGCAGCACAATAATAGTAAAGAGCTGAGTTATTCCTGTACCTGTCTTGATGACTTCCTGATGCCATTTGATGGATCGGAAGAAACGGTTTATTCTCCACCTGTTACAAATTCAATAGTACTCGATATATTTTTTGAAACCCGTATTCCTTTTATTACTTCCATTCTTTCTTCTCCCCGCGGTCCGCCAGCAAGCAAAGCTTAGAAATTCCGTACACCTGCCTGCAGCATTAACTGCGGGTTTTCATCTACTACTTATTATTTATTGTATTTAAGGCTTTGCCTTTTAATTTATACATATATGAAATCAAAAAAATATATACTGTTTTTTGCCGGCATATTTTTTTTAACCAATTCTTTTGCCCAGACAAAAATATCATTAACCGGAAAAGTAACGGATGCCAAAACCGGTGAAGCCTTAGCCGGGGCCAGTGTTTATTTCCCCGATCTCCGTACAGGTGCCGCCTGTAATAACGAAGGGATTTATCTTATTTCAAATATTTCTGCCGGTAAATATCTTGTTGAAGTAAGTCACCTTGGTTATTCATCCATTATCGAAACTGTTGAAGCAAGCAGTAATGCCCAAAAAGATTTTATACTAAATCCTTCTGTTGTTGAAAATGAAGCGGTGACGGTAACCGGTGTTTCGTCGGCTACCTCTACCAAACGAACTTCTATCCCGGTTAATATTGTGAAGAAAGAGAACATGTTCAACAATGTTTCAACCAATCTTATTGACAATTTAGCAAAAACACCAGGCGTAGCACAGGTAACAACTGGCCCTGGTATCTCAAAACCTTTTATCCGGGGATTGGGATATAACAGGGTGGTGGTTGTCAATGATGGCATCAGGCAGGAAGGACAGCAATGGGGTGATGAGCATGGTATTGAAATAGATGAACTGAATGCCAGCCGGGTGGAACTGCTTAAGGGCCCTGCTTCTTTGATGTATGGTAGTGATGCATTGGCTGGTGTAGTCAATATCATTTCTATTTTGCCTGCACCGGAAGGGCATATCAAAGGAAATATTTTTGGCGCTTACCAAACCAATAATCGCCAGCGCAGCCTGCATGCAGACATCGGGGGAAACAGCAATGGATTTATCTGGGGCCTGTATGGCTCATACAAAGCAGCGGCTGATTACAAAAATAAATTCGATGGGTATGTATTTAATTCCAAGTTCAACGAAAAAGATTTTGGCGCTTATATCGGTGTAAATAAAAGCTGGGGCTTTACCCATTTATATGTAAGTAAATTTGACCAGCATCCGGGTTTGGTTGAAGGTGACCGGGATGACTTAACAGGCCGGTTTCTGAAACTGGTGAATAATGGCGGTGTAGCAAGTGAAGAAATTGCAACGGATGCCGACTTTAAATCAACAACTCCTTATATTCCCCGGCAAAGAATACAGCATTTCAAAATAGCTGCTGATAATAGTTTTAATATTGGCAAAGACAGGTTTACAATGGTGTTAGGATACCAGCAAAATCAACGACAGGAATTTGGAAATGTACTTGATCCGGGTGAGAAAGAATTGTTCTTTGATCTTGGTACGGTGAATTACAACCTGCAATACCATTTAGCTGAACAGAAAAACTGGAGAACAAGTATCGGGATAAATGGTATGCAGCAAACCAATAAAAACAAAGGGGCTGAGCAACTGATACCTGAATACAACCTGTTTGATATCGGCGGGTTTGTTTATACCAGGAAAACAATTAATAAACTTACATTAAGCGGCGGTCTTCGGTTTGATAACCGTTCGATTGATTCAAAGGAACTGATGGATGGTCCTGATCTGAAGTTTTCCGCTTTCAAAAAGAATTTTTCCAACCTATCCGGAAGCGCCGGGCTTGCGTATGAAGCAAGTAAAATTGTGACATTGAAATTCAATATTGCCCGTGGTTTCCGGGCGCCTAATATCACTGAATTAAGTGCCAATGGAGTTCATGAAGGATCATTCCAGTACATATATGGCGATGTAAATCTAAAATCCGAAACAAGTTTACAGGTGGATGCCGGGTTCATAGCAAACTCTGATCACGTTTCCTTCCAGTTAAATTTATTCAGCAACTCCATTCATAATTTTATTTTTCTTCATAAACTTGCGTCTGTTAACGGAGGCGATTCAATAATAAATATTGCCGGAGATAATTTTAATGCCTTCAGTTATGGCCAGCATAATGCAACGCTTTATGGTGCTGAATTCAATCTGGATATTCACCCGCACCCGCTTGACTGGTTACATATTGAAAATACTTTTTCCTGGGTAAGGGGTGTTTTAAAACAACCGGAGGATGGGAGTAAAAATATTCCTTTCATTCCTGCAACGAGGTTGATCAATGAAATAAAAGTTGATTTTGCAAAAAAGGGCAAAGCATTCAAAAACTGGTTTGTGCTGGCAGAATTGGATAATACGTTCGCACAAAATAATCCCTTTACAGGTTTTAATACAGAAACAAAGACGGCAGGCTTTTCTTTAATTAATGCCGGGATTGGAGGCGACATTAGCAGCAAAGGGAAAACATTATTCAGTCTTTTCCTGGCTGCAAATAATATTGCGGATGTCGCTTATCAGAATCACCTTAGCCGGTTAAAATATGCGCCGGAGAACCTGGTTACCGGAAGGACCGGGGTATTCAATATGGGCCGGACTTTTACTGTAAAATTGAATATTCCACTGGATTTTATAACGAAAGAAAAATAAAGCAGAGACAGACATGAGGCTAACGGTAATGCCGGGTCTTGATTGACCCGGCATTTAATTTTTTTTGTCATTACTTTTGATCATGGAAATTACTTTTAACACACCTGCTTTATTGTTCCCGGCTATCAGTTTACTCCTGCTGGCTTATGGAAACCGTTTCATAGCATTAGCCAACCTCGTACGTAAATTACACGATGAGTATATCAACGGGCATAAAAGCAAGATCCTTTTGCAGCAGATAAAAGGTTTGCGGCGGAGGATCAACCTGATACGGTATATGCAGGGGCTGGGTGTGTTTAGTTTTTTATGTTGTGTGGCCTGTATGTATTGCCTTTACCGCGGCTGGAGTAAACCGACTGAATATATTTTTGCCTTCAGCCTGCTGAGCCTGCTTACCTCTTTGATCATATCGTTGATCGAAATCATTAAAAGCACCAATGCCCTGGAACTGGAAATAAGTGACATAGAGGAACTGGAAAAATCAAATTTCTTTTCCGACCTGATATCCCGTGATAATGAAAAAAAAGAATTGTAGATTTACAGAAATGACCCGGGCTCACATATTATTATTTTTGACAGCAGGAGTAATATTTGCTGTTGCTTGTTCCAAAGGAGGCTCTTCCGATAATGGAGGCGGGTCACATCCTACACCCTCGCCAATAGATACAATAGCCCCGGTCCTGATTATTAATACTCCCACAGCCAACCAGGTATTTACAAGTGGTAATACCATCAACATAACAGGCAGGATCACCGATGACCTTGGCCTTTACCGCGGCAGCATCCGCATCACGAATGATGCAAACGGTGCCATATTAAAAGAACAGCTGTACGAAATCCACTATGTGCTGGGCTATGATTTTAATATTTCTTATACACCAAATGTTGCGGTGCCATCAGATTATACAGTAACTGTTTTTTTTGAAGACCATGGTTATAATAATGCCGCCAGGGCGGTGAAGGTGAAGGTGAACCCCTGAGGAGATGATAGTGGATAACTGATAGATGATAGTTTTTTAAAAATGAATGTGACAATAAAGAAAAGTTATTTCATGTTAATAGTATGCAACAGTTCTGTAAGAACACTTCAACAATAAACCACTATCATCTATAATCTATCAGTTATCATCTAAACTAAATGCTTTTAAGAACCTTTATCACATCATACCAGCTTCCTCCATTATAAACTTCTTTCATCCCTTTTTGTTTCATAATCGTTGCTGCATTACTGCTCCTTGCTCCGGAAGCACAGCAGAAAACAACCGGGCGGGTCATATTCTTTATCCTTTCGGCATTAACAGCTATCCTGTCAACAGGAATATTGATAGATCCCGGAACTTTTCCCTGGTCAAATTCCTGCGGCGTTCTTACATCAATTACAATGGCTCCGCGGCGTAACGCATCTTTTATTTTACCACTACCTAATCCAAAAAAAGAAAGCAAGTTCATATGCTAAGAATTTATGAATAATGGTCAGACCCCCTTTCAGGGGTCAGACCATTAAGCAACACTGATCTTATTTTTTCTTTCACCAATTTGCTGGCGCCACATGGCATAGTACAATCCTTTTTCTTCCAGCAGGCTATTATGATTGCCCGTTTCCACCACGTCTCCTTTTTCCAATACATAGATCCTGTCGGCATGCATGATAGTGGAAAGGCGATGGGCGATCAATATGGTTATTTGGTTGCCCATCTGGGAAATATCACGGATCGTATCGGTGATCTCTTCTTCCGTTAATGAATCAAGGGCGGAAGTAGCTTCATCAAACAATAAAAGTTTTGGCTTGCGCAATAATGCTCTTGCAATAGAGAGTCTTTGTTTTTCACCACCTGAAAGTTTTAAACCACCTTCCCCGATCACTGTTTCCAACCCGTTTCCGGCTCTTTGCAATAAGTTCTGGCAGGCTGCCTGGTTCAGCGCATCAATAAGGTCCTGGTCCGTTGCAGCAGGATTTACAAATAGCAGGTTCTCTTTAATAGTGCCGGAAAAAAGATTGGTATCCTGAGTTACAAATCCGATCTGGTTGCGGAGATCATCAAAACGTATCTCGGTTTCATCCAGGTTATTATATAGGATCTTTCCTTCCTGCGGACGATAAAGACCAACCAATAATTTCATCAAGGTGGATTTACCGCTGCCGCTCGGTCCTACGAAAGCAATAGTTTCACCAACTTTGACATTAAAACTTATATTGTTGATAGCTTTTTGTGCAGCGGTCTGGTGCTGGAAGGCAACATTTCTAAAAGATAATGTCTGGATATTACCAAGAGGTTTTGGATGAGCAGGATCCAGTTCCGGTGTTTTCTTCATCAGGTTGTCAAAATTATTCAACGATGCTTCCGCTTCCCGGTAAGAAAGAAGGATATTCCCAATTTCCTGCAAGGGGCCAAAAACAAAGAAAGAAAATATCTGCATGGTCACCAACTGGCCCGCATCCATTTTATCTTTAAAGATCAGCCACATTAATATAAAAAGAATTACCTGTCGAAGGGTATTCACCATCGTTCCCTGGATAAAACTGATACTCCGTATACGTTTTACTTTGGTTAATTCAAGCCCGAGTATCTTATAAGTATTTTTATTTAAACGCTGAACTTCCTGCTGTGTCAGTCCAAGACTTTTTACCAATTCAATGTTCCGGAGTGATTCGGTGGTGGAACCAGCCAGTGCGGTCGTTTGACCCACAATATTTTTTTGAATGGACTTGA
Organism: Chitinophagaceae bacterium; assembly: GCA_035318845.1. Lineage (GTDB taxonomy): Bacteria > Bacteroidota > Bacteroidia > Chitinophagales > Chitinophagaceae > JJ008. The sequence goes on along the minus strand of DATHDV010000007.1, from coordinate 34,475 downwards.
TCTTTTTGCTCAGTTTGTTTGTAATAAAAGTAAGCACGGTGATCCCAACAAGATATGCAATGGGTATGCTCCAGTGAATAAAGAGGGCAGCATATACAAAAACAAAAACAACTCCAATAATAACACCGAATAAAATATTGATGAAGTTGATCATGAACTTCTCTACATCGGCTCTTACCTTGGTCAACACAGAAAGCGTTTCACCGCTGCGCTGGTCCTCAAACAACTGGTAAGGCAATTTCATGGCATGTTGCAAACCATCTGTAAAAACTTTGGCGCCGAATTTTTGAATGACCACATTGAGAAAGTAGTCCTGGAAATTTTTAGCGATCCGGCTGATCATCGCTACGCTAATGGAAGCAAGCAGCAACCATACCATACCGTAAAGAAATTTTGATTTTACAACTACTTCTGCAACGCCATCCTTGTTGATCTTCGGTATCCTTTCAGTAATTGTGGCTTTTGCAAAAAGGAAATCATGCCAGTGAGAAAAATGAGGATCGGTATGATAAGCAGCCAGGTTGATCAACTTGCCCAAAATGATCGGGTCAACCAGTGAAAATCCAATATTAATAGCCGCCAGCGTCAGTACAAGTGTGACCAGCCATTTATGAGGTTTCAGGTAATGAAGTAATATTTTCATACAGTCGTTGGTTATTGTTGGGAAAGCTGAGCAAAAATCATGGCAAACTTACAACCGGCAACAATGGCATTGGTTTTTTGTCAACTTCGTCACCGAATATACGAATCTCTGTGTTTTCCGTCAGGCAAACTGTCATGCAGAAAAACGGGTGGCCATGCTATATACCCTTTTACAATTCCTTTTGTAGCAGCATGGGCCAGCAGGTTGTCGGCAATATATTGAATGGGGGTTTGCATCTGGATTAATTTTTCTGCGCCGCTCCGGTTAATAGCGTAGGCATAGGTATAATCATGAAATCCGGCTTTTTTCAAATGGTTTGAAAAATGTTTTGCATAAAGATGGCTGATGATAGTATGATCCCATTTCAATTTTCCGGCCTCATGTTTTATATGATAAAATATTTGTTTTAACCAGGTGCCCATATTGCTGTTCCCGTTTTTTGCCCAACCCCACATCAATAATTCACAGTCATCCGGGATCTCTTTAAGAATGGCCGGCACCTCCTGCAACATTTTTTCATCCGGCACCGCATCGTCTTCAAAGATCAATACCCGGTTATAATTATTAGCGAGCATATCCTTGTACATCATCTTATGGCTCCAGGAGCAGGCGATCTCGCCGTGCATCATGGTTTTGGAAAAACGATGATGCTGACGGGCAAGCCGTTCATTAAAAATATTTTTGACCCCGGCTTCTTCAATGGTGAATTTATTTTTATCAGCGCCAAAAAAGAAAGAGTAATCAAGTCCTTTGAAACGTTGGGCAAACAATTCCCTCCGGGCATCAGCCGATTCTATGCTAAGCACATAGATCTTGTCATAGTATTGATTAAGCAACTGAAAATATTCCTGCATACGGGAAGAATTGCAGTAAAGATAAAGAACCGGGCAGTTTTACCACTCAATTATCCGTCAACTGCCTCAAAAGAGAATAATTGAGTAAAAAAGAATGTTACATAAATATTACATTATTTATTTCAAAAATTGTAATTTCCGTTTATAAGTAATTTGAAGCTTTAAAATATATGCCTTCTTTATTTGCATAAATGGCAGATCGGTTTCCAAAATAAGCAACGGCAGATAGCTGCTATAGGATTCAATAAAATATAGCAAATGTCATTGAAAATATTCATAAGCTCTGTAAGTGAAGAATTTGAGGAAGAAAGAGCCATACTTAATGAGGAAATTAATAAACTTCAGGATCTTTTTATCGGGATGGAGTTTTTTGGAAGCGATCCAGCTAAACCTGCAGATTATTGTAGGGAAATGGCAGAACAGTGTGATTTATATATTGGCTTAATCGGACTTAACGAAGGATCAATTGATAAGGAAAGCGGGTTGTCGTTTACCCGAATTGAATATGATACTGCTTTCAACAAAAATAAACCATGCTTAATTTATTTTAAAGGCAGTAAACCTGTTAAGCGGTTTAAAATAACCACAGTTGAATCCGGGTACGAGAAATTCAAATCCCTTCTACTCGAAAAACATACCGTATATTATTTTAAAGATGTTACAGATTTACGAGTTCGATTTTTAAATGATTTTATCAAATTGCTCAGAGCTGGATTGTTTCATAAAATACTTCCATTAAGGCAAGGACCTATTGCAGCGGAAGTTTTACACAGTTTGATGAAAGGAAGTATTCATGAGCAGATCAAAGCTGTAGGACAGGAAAAATATATTCCAGAATTATTTATTTTACGGGAAGCGGAAAAAGAGATATTGGACTTTACTCATTTTGATGAAGATTATTTTTCTAGACTCAATTTCGTTATTGAAAAATTACAAACGATCAGCCACCAATATAATTTAGATAAAGCAACGGCATTGTTTTTTGAGAAAGCAAAAAAAGAGCTTGCCAACTTCAATACGACATCTGTAAAATCTATTATCAACGAATTGAAAGAAGCTTTTTATTTTAATGAAGTAGCGAGTCTTGTCGGAGCATTTGAAAAGCTGATAACTGATCCCGCTGAAACTGGTAATTTCTATAAAATTTCGGAATTAAAATTTCATCTAAAACAGCAACCATTTATTGTTCAATCAAAGCTTGCAAATTTCGAGGATGCTTTTTCCGATATCGCAAAAAGGATATCTGTAGCTAAGAGGACTTTCAGAAGTTTCACAGAATTTATTGAACTATTTCCTTCCTATATTGACGAAAGCGGGAGGCAAGCTGAAGCCAAACTTGCAAATGATCTTTTACTTGAACTTTCAATACTTACTGATTTGTACGCAAAAAGATGTCTTGTTTTGGTAGGTAAGGCAGGGAGTGGAAAAACAAATAACCTGTGTCATCTTGCTGAAGTATTAATAGAGAATCACCCGGTTATTTTGCTAAGTGGTCAAATGGAGATTTCAAACGAATATGATATTCAATATCATATTCAGCAACGTCTTGAGCAGGAATTCAGCGGTTTTTTTTCAGATTGGATGCACCGCATCAATGAAAGCTTGCATGTAAAAGGCAAGTGGTTGTTTATATTGATCGATGGGATTAATGAAACGAATAATCTTCCATTAATGCTCCGGCTGTTTAACCAGTTACTTCCAAGGATAGAGAATAAAAAAATTAAATTAATTATTTCATGCCGGGATCTTTCCTGGGATCGTTTCCGGGATGCCTATGCTCCTTATCTGTTCAAAGATGTTGTTTCGCTGAAAGAGTTTACTGATAAAGAGTGGCGCAACGTAGTTAAATTGTATTTTAACAAGTTTAAGATTGAATGTATAGTAGAAAAAGAATCTATTGCAGCATTGCGAAATCCTTTACTGCTTCGTTTTTTTTGTGAGGCGAATCAGGGTAAAAAGCTTGGAAAACTACGAAGCCTCAAGCTAGTATCCATTTTCGATCATTACCTGGAACGCATAAATCAAAGCATTTCCAGACGACACAGCTTATTTAGTGCGCACTCGGCAACTCTATTGTTGTTAGCTATTGCTCATATTATGTGGGAAAAAAAATTCATAAGCATTAACGCTGATTTCCTAAACAGTTTACCCGGTGATCCAGGAAATAACCAGCTTTTGCAAAATTTAGTGCTTTCTGAAAATATTATTCTAGAAATAGCAAAACATCCCAGCTCTTTACGAAAGTCCACCAGGTTCCTTTATGACGAATTTATGGAATACATGATCGCAAAGAGCTGGGTAGAGGAAGTAGTAAATGCTGACGATATACAGCAAAAAACTGGTGAACTGATCGGGGCCGCGATAGAATCTATAGACAATTTTCAGCCAGCATTTGGAGCAATATTTTTTTTTGATCAAATGATGGCATTTAATGGAACCCTTATAAATAAGATGATTATAAAGATGTCGGGACAAGGGAAACAATTTCAGGATACTCAGATGGTATATGCTATTGAGAATTTGAACCTGGATGAGTTGAATGATGAATTAATAGAAATCGTTAAGAAGTTTGACTCCCAAGTTAGAAATGATCTTAAAGATCGCTTATCCCAGGTAATTCTCAAGATATTGAAAAAACAGCCGCATCTTGAATTTGGGAAAAAGTATATTAATAAGATTTTAGAGGTAGGAGACAATAGTGTAGATAAGGAAAAACTGAAAAATAAAAAAGAGCTTATTTATGAGGCCGATAAAGATTCTTTGCCTTTATTGCCCCCGGCAAGATACCATTATTCAATAGATACAAAATTAACAGCTATAAGTATGCTTGTTCTTTCAAAAGATAATTTGAATAATAAAACCATAGAAGATGGAATTAAAAGAATGGGGAACATGGATTTAGCCGCTGCTTTACAATCATTAAAAAATCTGGATGGAGGAACAGAACAGCTTGTTTACAAAACTATTACAGATTATATAGAGTTAAAATTGCCTGAATACCGAATATACTCTGCCTGGTTACTACGAGAACGTTATGGGAGTAAACCTGCTGAATTTATTATCAGGTTATTAATGGATAATGAAACAAGAGTGCATCAATATGTTTTTGGGCTCTTTAATACCAGGTTAATCGAAAGCGAACTTATTGACCAGATGTTGAGTAAAATAAAATCTGCTCCCGAAATAAAGCCATGGCATCTGAGGTATTTTGTCAGGCTCCTTGGAAAAAACACACAATTTCATCAAAGTAAATCTGCAGAACATTCTCGCTCCGGAATTATCTCTGTTCTTGAGAAGTTACAAAATCATCAAAAAGCATCTATACGGCTCGAAGCCTATCGTGCAATCATGCAATATCCGGGCTATTTTGACCCCCTGATTCTTCGTAAACGAATGTCAGATGATTATGATAACTATATACGATCATGCGGGACTAAATATTTTCCAGCTGAATAAGAAACTTGTTTGACTTGTCAGACCTTTTTTATCGTTGGTAAGGTTTGTTCATATTCATCTTTTGTAAGCCCTGTCAATGGTTCAATTCTGACTTTTACTTCTTTTCCTGTTGCCTGGTCTTTAGCAGTTATATGTAAAATAGCGTTGGCGTCAATATCAAATGTCACATCAATTTTTGGAGTACCACTTGGAGCAGGGGGGATATTTTCAAGGATAAAACGACCCAATGACTTATTATTGATAGCCAGATTATCATTTCCTTGCAGGATATGTATTTCGACTGAGGTTTGGTTATCAAAAGCCGTAGAAAAGGTTTCCGTTTTTTTTGTTGGAATTGTTGTGTCTTCTTGTATGATTAAAATCACTGTTCCTTTTTCTGTTTCTACTCCTAAGCCATGTTTAACTACATCCAACAAAAGCACATCTTTCACTTCACCTGTCATTACAGCTCCCTGAATTGCTGCTCCCAACGCGACTGCTTCATCGGGGTTTACAGATTTACTGGGATTAATGCCAAATATTTCTTTAACTATTTCTGAAATTCTTGACATTCGTGTAGCACCCCCTACAAGAATGACTTTGTCAATAGATCGCCCACCAGCATTAGCCAAAGCTGTGATACAAGGACTTTTCAGGCGCTCAAAGAGCTCCTCGCATATTTCTTCAAATTTGTCCCTAGTTAGAATAATTTCGACATCATTTTTTGTTTTATTTCCTATTAATGAAGCCGGTATATTAATTACTGTTTGAGTTGCTACAGATAGGTCGCATTTTGCAGTAATTGAAACATCCCTGATATATTGCAATGCTTCTGGATTTTGAGAAATATCTAAGTTATATTCTAATTCCAACTCTTCGACAAGCCACCGGATTATGTGCTCGTCAAAGTCGTTTCCTCCAAGAAATCCATCACCTGAAATTGATTTTACTTCAAAAACCCCTTCTCCAAGTTCAAGTATGGTAATATCGAATGTGCCACCACCTAAATCAAATACTGCGATTTTATAATTATTTAGTCCTTTATTATAGCCGTATGCTAATGCAGCAGCTGTTGGTTCATTGATTATCCGTCTGACAATTAATCCACACATTTCACCTGCTTCTTTTGTTGCCTGTCGCTGCGCTTCATTGAAATATGCAGGAATGGTAATTACGGCTTCTGTAATTTCTTGCCCCAAATATGTTTCAGCCGCTGACTTTAGTGATTGTAAGATCATAGCAGAAATTGTCTGGGGGCTAAATTCGTTTCCGTTAATTTCTACCATTGCAAGATTATTACTGCCAGGTATTACATTATAAGGAACAGTTGTAGCTATATCAAATACTTCGTTATAATGTCGCCCGATAAATCGCTTTATACTTGTAATCGTATTTTGCGGATCCAGGATTCTGGCCCGGTAAGCGTTTTCGCCGACAATTACTTCTCCATTATCTAGTACCCGGACTGCTGATTGAATAAAACGGGAGCCTAACCCTGTGTGGATGATGACAGGGTTCCCATTTTCCAAAACGGCTACACAGGAATTTGTTGTGCCGAGATCAATTCCTATTATTTTTCCCATAGATATAAAAATCAAATTACTCAATTTAATTGAGTAATCGATATTTCAGATTTGCAAGATAGCAGGAGATTTTTGATAAAAGAAAAGTCTCAGTTTCCGAAGGTATTATTTTTATTTTAGATGTTGTTGCTACTGCCTCATTCCTGCGTTGCCTTTTTTCCGAAGTGATACTATTGCATACGCTTAAGGCCAAATCATACTCTAGGTTCTGAAAACCATTACAGATAATATTCAGATATGTTGGCCTGATGATAAATTGCTGCAAATTGATGTTTCTAAGATTCATTTGTCATGCTTCGATACAAGCGTTGGATAGGACCAGGTAAACTGGAAGTCAGGAATAAATTTGGTTTAAAAATTCACCCCGCCCATCTTTCCCTGTCCAGGCTCCTGTATTGAATGGCTTCTGCCAGGTATTCGGGTTTAATGTCTTCACTGCCGGAAATATCAGCGATCGTTCTGGATACTTTTAATATCCGGTCATAAGCTCTTGCTGATAGATTTAATTTTTCCATGGCGGCTTTTAATAAATTAGCTCCCACCGGGCTGATGATACAGATCTCTTTCAGCATCTTGCTGCTCATTTGTGCATTGCAATAAATGCCGGGATGTGCTTCATATCTTTTCTCCTGTATTTCTCTTGCCCTGATCACCCTGTCACGGATGCCGGCAGAATTTTCCTGGGCCTTGGTTGCCGATAATTCACTGAATGCAACGGGTGTCACTTCCACATGCAGATCGATCCTGTCGAGCAAGGGTCCGGAAATTTTATTTAAATATTTCTGCACGGCTCCCGGCGGGCAAGTGCATTCTCTTTCGGGATGATTATGAAAACCGCAAGGGCAGGGATTCATGGATGCGATCAGCATAAAGCTGGCCGGAAAATCAACAGCCACTTTTGCTCTTGAGATAGTTACTCTTCTTTCTTCCATCGGCTGGCGCATCACTTCTAGTACGCTTCTTTTAAATTCCGGCAATTCATCTAAAAATAAAACGCCGTTATGCGCCAATGAAATTTCTCCGGGTTGTGGAATGCCGCCACCGCCAACCAATGCTACATCTGAAATAGTATGATGCGGTGAACGAAATGGCCTTTTTGAAACTAATGTTGAATCCTCCGGAAGCTTACCGGCCACCGAATGGATCTTGGTTGTTTCCAATGCTTCCTGCAATGATAGTGGAGGAAGAATAGTTGGTAATCTTTTTGCCAGCATGGTCTTTCCTGCGCCGGGTGGACCGATCAGGATCGCATTATGACCACCGGCTGCTGCAATTTCCAAAGCTCGTTTGATATTTTCCTGTCCTTTGACATCTGCAAAGTCAATCTCGAAATCATATTGCGAATGAAAAAACTCGTCTCTTGTATTAACAACAGTGGGTTCGATTCCTTTTTCATCATTCTCAAAAAACCCGATCACTTCATTAATATGATCCACGCCATAAACGTTCAGTTTATTCACCATGCCCGCTTCCTTTGCATTCATGGCCGGAACGATCAATCCCTTGAACCCTTCTTTCCTTGCCTGGATAGCGATGGGCAATGCTCCCCGGATGGATCGGATCTCACCATCAAGACTTAATTCGCCCATGATAATATAATTGGCCAGTGCATCTTTATTTTTTAATTGTTCAGATGCACCGAGTATTCCCAATGCGATCGGAAGATCAAAAGCAGTTCCGCTTTTTTTAATATCAGCCGGCGCCATGTTCACCACCACTTTGGTGCGTGGCACCATGAAATGATTTGTTTTAAAAGTGCTTTCAATTCTTTGCAGGCTTTCTTTCACGGCATTATCCGGCAGACCCACGATCATCATATCTTTTCCTGACTGGCTCAGCCAGTTTACCTCGATGGTGATCGTAATGGCTTCCACACCATATACTGCACTGCCGAAAGTCTTTACAAGCATGATCCGATAGTTATCGGATTGAAGATAGAGAAAACGATCATTTTATGACGCGGTAAAAATGCAAAACGAAAGGGTAAAACCTCATAGATATCCCGTTAAAAAGCGGCAGAGTTGTTGGATTCACGGTCATATAATAGGTGCCTATGGGAATCAGGCTGAAATTGCTACATTTGGATACTGATCCGGGAATTAAATTAACGACAAATTTCATGAAGCTAATATTTACTATTCTTTTTATCACTACGATCTTAGCCAGTTGCAAAAAATCAACTGCTGTTGATGACGATTACACCATCACCGGCGTGGTATTGGATTGGGATGCACGTACACCCATTGCCGGTGCAAAAACTTATACAATACCTCGTTTTGTTGCTATCGGTACGCAGCTGTTATTGGACAGTGGCATAACAGATGCATTGGGTAAAGTTGTTTTTACTTACAAAAAAGCAGACCCACGGATATTATATAAGGCAGAGAAAACCGGATATATTTTACCTTTTAATATTATCCATGCCATACATTCATATACAGAAGACATAACCGATACCACTTACCTGGTAAGACCGTCATATGTTAATGTTACTGTTCATAAGGCAGGAATATATTTACCCAGCGACTCGGTTGATATAAAAGCAAAGGGACATTATAATCCCGACAACCTCACAGGTTATTTGACAGTCATAAGGGATAAGGCAGATTCGCCGGATAAAATTCTCAATTTGTCTGCTTTTTATTTTTCACCTTATTACACCAAAATGTATTTTCAATGGGACATAATCCGCAATGGCAGTGTTTTATCCAGCGGTTCAGATTCAACCGATATGATACAGTTCGGAACGAAAAACTATAACCTCAATTACTGATTTTGCTTTGTATGTGAAAAAATTGAAAGGAGAATATTATCAGATACTGTAAACTTTATTGGGTTCCAGCCCTCTTCCATTGCCATTAGTCCCAGGTATATAATCAGGTATTAGGAAAAAAACAGAAACATTTTTTATTTCATTTCCTTCATCCTTCCTTCAAAGAGTAGCGATACATTCGGGTCAACTTCAACCCGTATTGGTTTTGATTGTACAGGAAACAAAAATGTCTCTGAATGTTTGCTGATCATCATTGTCATTCTTTTGGGCATGGATGTCGTAGATTCCTGTACTAATATTTCCAGGGGAAATTCAAAATTTCCCGACGGTTGTAACTGCTTTACTGTAACTGCGATATTTTTTTCTTTTTTATTGTATTTCCAGCGGATATCAAGTTGGAGATTTTCGGGTGTGTACAGCCATTGGGTAAAAAATTTTTCAAGACTTTTTCCTGATACGGATTCAAATATTTTTTGTAGGTCACGGGTTCCTGCATTTTTACCGGCAAAGGTTTCATAATACTTCCGGATACTTTTTTTGAAAACCGTATCACCTAACTGTCGCCGCAACATATGCAGCACCCAGCTGCCTTTCTCGTAACTGTTTGCATTCAGCAGATCCATATACGGCGAAACAGAATCAACCACCGGTTTGCGGGATCTTTTTACAAAACCAATTATCTTATCCCGGTCAGTCTTCATTTCATTATTAAATCTTTCCTGGCCATATTTTTTTTCCATATAGACATGGGCGAAGTAAGTAGCAAAGCCTTCGCTGAGCCAGAGATGCGCAAAGGTTTTTTCTGTAGCCATATCGCCAAACCACTGGTGAACGATCTCATGAGCCAGCAGGGGTTCTTCACTCCGGTCGCCGGTAACAGAACTTTCGGAATAAAAAATGGCGCCGGCATTTTCCATGCCCCCAAAAATGGTCTTGGATTGAACGTTGGCTAATTTTTTATAAGGATAGGGACCGATATAGTTTATAAAAAAGGCAAGGATATCTTTGGCAAGTGCATAATCATAAAAACCTTCTTTTTTATTTTCAGGGAATACCCAGCTATATACCGGGACAGAACCAACATTGCCAACTTTATCTACTGCAAAATCAGCCACAGCAATTACCATTACTTTGGTAGGCAGCGGCACATTTTCTTTATAATGCGTCAATTTTTTATTACCCGGCAAAATGGTTTCTTCTGTCTGGATACCATTTGACACAACTTGGTAATGAGAAGGGGCAGTGACGATAAACTCTACCGAAGCTTTATCAGCCGGATCATCCACGCAGGGAATCCAGTTATGTGCCCGGTTGGGCCAGTTGTCGGCAAAGAATGTGCGATGACCGTATTTGTTTTTGGAAATGATGAGACCGTCGGAAGGAATGCCTTTGTAATAAATCGTTGTCCACGCCGTATCTCCTACTTTTACTTTTTCAGAAAAATGCATTGCCAGTTTATCATGACCAAGATCAAATCTAAACACAGGGGCAAAGGGATTCTCTGATAAAGACGATTTTTCTACTTTTATTATCCTCATGCCTGTCCCATCAGCATTTCTGTTTTTTAAATCAAAAATGGCGAGATTAAGTGGAATCTTCTCTTCTCTTTCTTTTATTACAAACCGGATGGTTGCTTTTCCATAGATCGTGTCATTCTGATCATTTAATTCGATCTCATATTTGTAGTGCAGTACATCTATTATGTTGCTTTGTGCGGCAACATGGAGAGAAAGATATAAAGCTGTAAGCAGAATAAAATACCTGGGCATAGGCTACAAATTAAAGAATATTTTCTCCGCTAAATCATATCAATCTCTTAAACCTGTCTGCCGTCAGGCAGGGCCACGTTCTACAATTTCTCCAGCATATCCACCACTTTTTCCCGTTTCAGTATCACATAACCGATCCGGTCTTCACTGATGCCTTCTTTCAACTGGTAGGTAAATTCCAACTGGTCATCTTTAACATTGGTCTCGAAATAGCGGAAGGAAATATTGGGATAAGTTTTTAATTCTTCTCCAATTTCATATAAATGCGTGGAAAGGATGAACAGCGAGTTCTTGATCTTTATTAACCCTTTCACAACAGTCAGCGAACATTTCATTGCATCCTGTACATTGGTGCCTTTAAAGAGTTCATCGATCAGCACCAGCCATTTTTTACCATTATTTATTTTTTCAATGGTATTCTTTATCCGTTGCACTTCGTTGAAGAAAAAACTTTCGCCTTTGGCGATATTGTCCACGACGTTGATATTACTCAGCAACCCGTCAAACAATGTAAGCTTCATCGATGATGCCGGGACACCCATGCCGATATGCGCCAGGAAAACAGCCGAGCCGATTGATTTTATCAGGGTGCTTTTACCGGCCATATTGGCACCGGTCAAAAAAAGAAAATTGTGCTGCGGGTCCATTTGCACATCGTAGGCAACCGGTTGGGACAATAAGATATGGTATAAACCTTTTGCATCTACCAGCGCCGTTTCCTGTTCTGCAAATTCCGGGAAACATAGCCCGTATGTTTTTACTGCCACGGCCATTGAATACCATGCATCCATGCGACCGAATATATCCATCAGTTCCATGATATCGCCCCTGCAATCGGAAAATAAATGATGACCGAAAGTTAAATGCTGTGCCAATGTGAAATTTTGGTTTTTCGGGCTGTCTGCCATTTTTTGTAAAGCCGGGCGATTCAGTAATTGCAAAGCCCGGTCGATATATAGTTTGGAAATAACAGGCAGGTCATTGTTGTGCAGAAGCAGCGACAGTTTTTTGATCCCTCTTATAAAATCGGCGAAATGTTTTACGCTGAACTTAAGCATGGAATAATCTCCGGAGTGAAATATCTTATACATGCGGGCACTAAAAGGGTTCGGATTAGCCGGGGGAAGATCAAGATCATAATCAAGCAGTTTATCCATTACCAGGATCGTACCATTGGATATCTCCACAGGCAATTGACCGACATGTGGCAAAAAGGCTTTGATCACATTCTGTGTGGCGAGAATATGATTAATGTCGCTGAAAGGCTCAGTAAATATCTTTTTCAGCCATTCTTTTCCAAGAGAGGTCCGGGTAAAATTCAGTTTATGAAAGATAGAGAATTCTTCATTGGCATTGAATACCGAAATGTCATCGTATGATACGCTGTCTATTTGCATGCTTTAATAAGATGATAACTGATAGATGATAGATGATAGTTCTTCATAATTGTAATAATTCTATATATCTGGTATTTTCTACTGTCGGAAAATATCCTTGACATATTACCTCTTTCTTCAGTGAATAACTATCATCTATCAGTTATCATCTTGTATTTTATCTTTCAAATTTTAAACGTTGTCCCTTTATCGATTCCTCCCACAGTCCCTTATTATACACCAAATTTCCATTCACAAATGTATGAGTAACAGATGCAGGAAACTCAAAATTCTCTAAAGGACTCCAGCCGCATTTGTATAAAATATTTTCTTTAACAACTTTTGTAGAACGGTTCATGTCAATGATCACCAGGTCGGCATGATAACCTTCCCGGATATAACCTCTTTCTTTTATTTGAAAGCAATTGGCTACGGCATGACTCATTTTTTCAGCGATCTTTTCCAGGCTGATCTTTCCCTGCTTATAATAATATAACATCAACAACAGCGGATGTTGTACCAGCGGTAAACCGGCATGGGCTTTTTCATAAGGGCCGCTTTTTTCTTCCCAGGTATGCGGAGCATGGTCAGTAGCTATCACATCCAGCCTGTCATCCAGCAATGCTTTCCATAAAGCTTCTTTATTATGCGGCGCTTTGATAGCCGGGTTGCATTTGATCTGGTTGCCCAGCCGTTCATAATCATCGCTGGTGAAATGCAAGTGATGCACACAAACCTCCGCCGTGATGCGTTTGTCTTTCAGCGGCATCATATTGGTGAACAACTGCAACTCTTTTTCCGTACTGATATGGAGGATGTGCAGTCTTGTGTTATATTTTTTGGCGATCTGTATGGCATACAAGGATGATTCATAACAGGCATCTTCATTCCTGATGATGGGATGATCGGCCGCAGTCAATTCCTTTCCGCTTGCTTTCAACCTTTCTAAATTTTGCCGGATGATCTTTTCCACTTCACAATGTGTGGCGATCAATACAGCGCTTTCCCTGAAAATTTTATCCAGCGTATTTGGATTATCTACAAGCAGGTTACCGGTGGAAGAACCCATAAATATTTTTATCCCGCAGATATCCTTTCTTTTATCATTTGTCCGCAGCACTTCATCTGCATTATCATTGGATGTGCCCATGTAAAAAGAATAATTGGCCAGGGAAGTATTGGCGGCGATCTTATATTTTTCTTCCAGCAACTCTTGTGTAAAAGCAGGAGGGATGGTATTCGGCATTTCCATAAAACTGGTAACACCCCCTGCCACGGCCGCCCTGGCTTCCGTATAAATAGTGGCTTTATGAGTCAGCCCCGGTTCCCTGAAATGTACCTGGTCATCTATGCAACCGGGAAAAAGATATTTTCCTTCGCCATTGATCTCTATTACATCTGTGTTAACCTGTGTGATCTGTGGAGAAATTTGCTCGATCCTCCCGTCCGTTATCAACAGATCTGCCGCAGTAATATGGCCCTCGTTGACAACCTGTATATTCTTAATCAGATATTTTTGCATAATTTGTTGCCGAATTGAATCCTTGACTTATGCAAATTAGAAAAACCCTTGCAAGACTGCTGGTAATTCTTTTACGCCCCCATCCCCTGAAGGGGGGTATAAAATTTATTCAATTTTTGTTATTGCTTTTGCCGCTTTCCATAGTGGCACAAACTACCTACTTGCCTAAGGATGATAAGGCCTATATCCTGGTGGAACGGATGGAAATAAAAAGCCGTACCGATTCTTTTTTTAGTTTCTCGAAAACAAAACCATATTCCCGGCTGCATATGGTGAATGCGGTCAGTCATTACCTGGAGCAAAACGGCAATAAGTCACTTTCAAAAGTCGATGCTTATAATGTACAGCGGTTCATGATGAATAACCTGGAATGGGTTCCCGCTGCCGAGCGGGCAAAATATGCTTCCAAAAAACCGATCCTTAAAAATTTTTATACCTCGCCTGCCAATCTTTTCGAAGTACATGTAAAAGATTTTGACCTCGTCATCAACCCGGTGATACAGGTGGTCGTGGCAAAAGAAAAAGATAATGACGAAACATTGTACCTGAACAGCCGGGGCCTGACCCTTCGGGGAAAAATTGCCAATAAGATCGGGTTCTATACCTATATGACGGACAACCAGGAAAAGGATCCTTTCTATGTCAGGGATTGGGTAAACGCAAGAAAAGCCGTGCCGGGGGCTGGTTTTTACAAACAGTTCAAACAAACCGGCTACGATTATTTTGATGCAAGAGGTTATATCACTTTCAATGTGACAAAGTATATCAATGTGGCATTTGGTTATGATAAGAATTTTATTGGCAATGGATACCGCAGTATGTTCCTGGGTGATGGCAGCAACAGCAACCTCTTTCTCAAATTAAACACCCGCATCTGGAAGATCAATTACCAGAACCTGTTCATGGAATTGCATTCAGCGGGCACTTCCGGCGGCGATAAACTATTGCCCAAAAAATATGCAGCCATTCACCACCTGGATGTGTCGCTAACCAAATGGCTCAATATCGGTTTGTTTGAAGGCGTTGTCTTTGGCCGCAAGGACAGGTTTGATTTTGGATACCTGAACCCCATCATTTTCTATCGTTCCATTGAGCAGCAGAACGGAAGCTTTGATAATTCTGTGGCGGGCCTGGACCTGAAAGCAAACCTTTTTAAAAAGATCCAGTTGTACGGGCAGCTTTGTTTGGATGAATTCCTTTTGTCTGAAATAACAAAGAACAACGGGTATTGGGGAAACAAATGGGCCATACAGGCAGGTGCCAAATACATCGATGCATTCGGCCTCAGCAACCTTGATCTGCAAGTGGAATTGAATGTGGTTCGCCCATACACTTATTCTCATCGTGACTCTGTTGCCAATTACACGCATTACAATCAACCGCTGGCGCATCCGCTGGGAGCCAACTTCAGTGAGTTTATTGGTATTGCCCGATACCAGCCGGCACCCAAATGGCTGACGGTTGCTAAATTGATCTGGTACCAGCAGGGGAGGGACTCCAATGCCATCAGTTATGGCAGCAATATATTCTTACCGAATATACCGCCGTATCGTATTGGCGATTTCGGCCATACACTTGCCAGCGGCTGGAAGACCAGTGTGGTTTATTTTTCTTTTTTATTGTCGTATGAGTTGCGGGAAAATTTATTTCTTGAACTCAATGCAGTCGTTCGCAAACAGGAAACTAAAACGGCTCCGATCACTTCTATCAATACTTCTATTGTTTCATTTGGGTTGAGATGGAATATGCATAGGAGGGAGTTTGATTATTGAAGCCAGAATAGCTGCAAACCGAATGTTGCCTGCTGCCCTTCTTTTGTGATTAGTATTGTCCTCTGTAGAATTTATGTGTTAAGTCCAATTGGATTTTATTTTCGGAGTACCACTTAATAAAGTCATTCCATTTGATTTTATTGTCCTTTTGCCATTTTGCAAATCCCTCTTCGTCACCTTTCATAAGAAGCCAATGATTATATGCTTCAAAATGTCCTGCATTTTTAATTTTTTGTTGATAGTCAAAAAGTATGTTTGGGTAATTTTTTGAATTATCCCCTTTGAAATAACCGTCAACAAAGCGATCACGAATTCGGTCTAATGAATTTATGTCAATTTGTTTGTCCCCAAGTACTGACATCATCAAAACCATTTCATAACAACCCATTCCAAAAGGAAGTTTGAGTTTTTGGGGGTCTTTTAAATCATCAATACTCATTGTTGCATTTTTGCTGAAACTGATCCCAAATGAAGTGTCAGAAGTAAACTTGATCTCACTTTTGTAAGTATCAAAAAGCAGTTTACTGATTTCGCCTGTACGGTTACTATTACGTTCCAAATTCATAAATATTTCTCCATAAAGCATACCCCAAACTTCTTCGTCAGAATTGCAGAATATTTTTGAGGCCCAATAATAGTTTGATGGGAATCTTGGATCATTTTCAATTCCTTTTTCATAATAAGTCAAAGCATTGCTGTAATCTTTTTTTGCAATTTTCATATTGCCTAATTCTAAATAAAGTTCTCCTGAATTCGGGAACATCTTAATTCCTTTTTCATACGTTTCAATTGCTTTATCAGCTTTTCCCTGATAATCATAAGCATTACCTAACGCCTGGTAAACTCTGCCATAAACATCTTTATGATTTAATAGTTTCTCCAGAATTTCAGATGCTTTTTTATATTCCTTTTTGCCACTATAAGCATATGCCATTTCATAAGGATAAATTATGTTTTCCGGGTCAAGTGCCTGAGCTTCGGCAAAAAGCTTTATTGCTTCATCGTATTTTCCTTGTTCATCTTCCAGTTTTATTGCCTCTTTAGCTTTTGCAAGAGCTTGCTCTTTATTTGTCTGTCCAAAAGAAAATTGTCCTGTAAAAATCAGGGTAAGAAATCCCAAAAATTTTATAGTCTTACTCATTTGTTATTTTATCTGTTTATTATTTTGGTTTGCCAACATAGGGTTAAGGACGACGTTAGGGCTTTATGTTCGGCGGGGTATTTGAAAAACGTTCAGCACGAACTAAAGCCAATTAAAGTTACAGAGAAAAAATGTTTAGGAAGAAACTTGAATTGCTTGTCAATCTAAAGGAGAACAATTGAGAGATGGTATATAACTCCTATCCCTCCAGATGAATCGAAAACACGATCATCCTTGATTGTATCTTATCAAACACATTGGAGAATTTGAGGTTCTCATCTCTTGCATGGATATTGCGCAGGCCATTGCTGATCTTTATTTCAGGAGAACAAATAAAACTTTCGAAGAAGAAATTGAAACCAATACCAAATTCGGGACCCCAATCATGGCTTTCGATCTTTACTAATTCTTCCGCTCTTTTTGCACGGGCGTTGGATGCCATGTCGATATCAAATTTAAAACCCGCCATGGCATATACCCGGAAATTGCCGATGCGGTCTGATTGAAATTTTAATTGAAATGGAAAAGTAAAGATCACCGATTCCACTTTTTTGGTTGTGATCGTGTCGCCATTGAAGTCAGGATATTTCAACCGGTAAAAAATATTTCTTTCAATGAACATCAGTTGCGGGTTGAAACGCACCTGGAAACGGTTGCTCAGCCTGCCGGTAGCAGAGAGACCCAGGGTAAAGCCACCCGAATTCGTAGGTTCCGCTACATACACGCTGTCATATTCGAGAAAACGATGATGCATTTCAGTTTGAAAACGGGCGAGGTTGATACCAATCGTGATCCCGAAATAATAAGGCTTGGCATCATGATCGGATTGGTTCAGATCGGCACCGCCGAATTGTGCCATGGAGCTTTGGGAAAGCAAGAGCCCTCCGCAAAGCAAATGCGATACAGTTAATATCCTTATAAGGGTTTTCTTCCGGAGTAGATGCAACATATTCCTAAGCTAAGGGGTTTAAACCCGGTATCGGTGTAACCCGTTTTTTTTAAAATATCAGTAAATAAATAGCGATCCGGAAAAGCATTGGCCGACTCACATAAATATAAATAAGCTTCTTTATTTTGTTTGAACCATCGGGCTATTTGTGGTGCCACAATGCGCATATACAGTTTGTAGAAACTTTTTACCACTTTAACCCGGGGTTTTGAAAATTCAAGTACAATTAAACGAGCTCCCGGTTTCAGCACACGAAGCATTTCTGCCAGGCCGTTCTCCAGGTTTTCAAAGTTCCGGACACCAAATGCTACCATCACGGCATCAAACGTATTTTCACTATAATTTATTGCTTCTGAATCTCCGGTATGGAGTTCAATTTTACCTGCAAGTCCTTCTTTCTCAATCTTTTTCCGGCCCAGTTCCAGCATTCCTTCAGAAATATCGATGCCGGTTATTTTGTCGGGGTTCAGTATTTTATACGCCATCATCGCCATATCAGCTGTACCGGTGGCTACATCTAAAATATTCTTTGGATCATCTTTTTTCAGCAACCGTATCGCTTTTTTGCGCCAGCCAATATCGGTCCTGGCAGAAAGAAACCGGTTCATTACATCATATTTACCGGCTATTTTGTCAAACATATCAGCCACCTGCTCCTTCTTGGTCAATCCTGATTCTTTGAAAGGAATGATATGATCGTGAGGTAATGAGTTTGACATGGGACGCAAAAATACAAGAAACAAGGGATAAGGTACAAGGCACAAGAAGGAAACAAGGCACAAGAAACAAGAGTCAAGTAACCTGTAGGGGCTTGTGCCTTGTACCTTGTATCTTGTGCCTTTATTATATGGAAGTCATATCAAGCAAGTATATCATCAGCAGTCCGGGGTACAAACAATGTCCGCCACCGGATAAGCCGGAGTATGCATTTATTGGCCGCAGTAATGTTGGCAAATCATCATTGATCAATATGCTGACCAATAAACAGGGGTTGGCTAAAATATCAGGCACACCGGGTAAGACACAACTCATCAATCATTTTGAGATCATTTCATCCGATAAAAAAAAATGGAATATTGCTGATCTTCCGGG
Organism: Chitinophagaceae bacterium; assembly: GCA_035318845.1. Lineage (GTDB taxonomy): Bacteria > Bacteroidota > Bacteroidia > Chitinophagales > Chitinophagaceae > JJ008. The sequence goes on along the minus strand of DATHDV010000007.1, from coordinate 15,566 downwards.
TTATGGTTATGCCACCGTTTCTCAAACGGCAAGAAATAACTGGAGCAATATGATCGAATCTTTCATCAGGAAACGGGAAAACCTTGTTTGCTTATTTGTGCTGATCGATAGCAGGCATGAACCACAGGCCATTGACCTTGAATTCATCAACCAGTTAGGAGAATGGCAAACGCCATTTGTGCTTGTTTTTACAAAAATTGACAAAAATAAACCCGCTGCCACGACCCGGAATGCGGAAGCATTTTTAACAGCTATGGCTGACAGTTGGGAGCAGGCCCCTCCGTATTTTTTGACATCTGCTACGAAAAAAACCGGGAGAAAACCCCTGCTGGACTATATCAGCGGTCTGAATAAAAGCTTTAAAAGGCTTTAATTAAAATTCCCGGTTTGTCATGTTTCAGATTTATCCCTAATTTGCATTCAATTACAAACCTCATGAGACCGATCTTATCCGAAAAAAATGTTGTGGTGATCCTTTTTGTAATGGTACTCATCACTTTTTCCCTTGCACAGGAAGACAGCAGAAAAATGGAAAAAATGTACTCCGGTATTAATGCCAGCACCGCTTCACAGCTCCTGGTTCAGCAGCCTTTAATAAAGATACAGGGAAATGATGCTGCCGGAAATTCCGCTCAAACAACTGAATAAAATATTTTTTTAAATTCAGATTTCTGTCGCAGTTTAGCTTAGTTAAAAATAAGTTATGAGAAAATTATTATTGTTCCTGGTCTTTTTTATATCCATGAAAGCATCGACACAGCCTGGTGATACCATGAAAAAAAATCAGCCGGAACTTAACCTGATCAGGGATGATTCAGCTTTAATGAAACTGCAGAAATTTTCAGATAGTGCGCTGACAACCCTTCCCCCTCTTGATTCAAATGAAATAAGAGAAAACTTTGACAGGAATATCAGCGGCCTGTTAGAAATGCAAAAGAACAGGAGAGCCAAAGAAAAAAGAGCCGCCATGATACGCATCGGTATCGGCATTGCATTTTTAATTGTTCTTATTATCGGGCTTCGGAGGAAAAAGATAAATAAATAGTGAAGGCGGAAAGAAGCTTCTGCATTATTTCAAACGAGGAATTATTTAATTCACCACTTTATTGGCGCAACTGCTGCTGGCAAAGGCTTCCGGTTTTGCTTTAAAGGCAAATCCCATTCCGAGTATATAGCCCATCGCTTCTTTAAGCGCATCATTACTTTTAAAATGGGGATTGGTGTTAATATCAGCATGCACTTCCATATCCACATCATACACCGTAAATAAATTGCAGAGCTCGTAAGCGATCTCAATACTTTTAGCAACTTCCATCAGCATCCGTTCCTTAATGGTGAACTGCTGGCGGGTTTTTTCATTGTGGATGAACATAAAGCCGCCATGACCTTCCCGTAAAAAGACAATGACAGTAGCGAACTCTGTTTCCTGTCCTTTGACCTGTGAGTCGGTGCCAATGCAAACTTTCAGGTGAAAGCCATTTGCTGTTTCCCGCCGGATAGCCTGTTCAACTGCATCCAGGATGGGCAATTCGATCGGGTCACCATTAAATTTTCTCCAGCGCATAAAAAAAGGTTTCCCCAAGATACGGGGAAACCTTTGATTTACAATAGGGGTCGGGTCAACATCCCCCGCCAAGGCGGGGTGAAAGCGTTTATTGTTTTATTAATTTTTCCATCCACTGTTCTGTTCCGTTAGTAAAACGAACGATATACATTCCACTCGTCATACCTCCGGTACTAATGGTATTTGATCCATTGGTCAGTTTTCCCTTCGCCAGTGTTTTGCCATTAAGATCATAAAGCGAATAATCGTAAATACCGGGACTGGATACTTCAATGTTCCCGGAATTAATAAGATTGCTTATTAATTTTGGTCCCATGGAAGCGCCGGTTTTGCGGAGCGTAATAATATTGGAATAGTATTGGTGTCCGTTATCAAAAGTTACATTCAACCGGTATTGAACAGCACTGCTTATGTTGGGTCTGTATGCATATGAACGGGAAGCAACAGGAGATTCTATCAGCGGGTTGAAATTCCTGCCATCATAAGAAATTTCCAGTATTTGTTTTACTACCTGTTCGTCTGCATCGATGAGCCAGTTAAGCCGGTGTTCATCATTGTTCAGTGAGCCATGCAATTCAAGCCTTCTTAATGGAAGGGCGCCGGTGGTAAAATTTCCCTGGAGTGCATAAGAACCAAGACTCGCATAGTTGGGAGCATATATATTACCTTTTCCTTCTACCTTCAAATAATAAGTGCCGGCAGTGAGAAAAGAATCAATAACTGAGCTCAATAAATTACCGGGATTATAAACATTTAACAAGGTCTGTGAGCTATTGTAAATACTTACCTGCATATCCAGGTCAGATCCAGAATTACCGGTTCCGACGTTCGTAGGAACTGCATTCAGCTGAAACCTTCCATAAGCAGTTGTTGTGAATTTGAACATGTCTGCATCGGTATTACGTTCTACAACACCGCTTGCATTAAATGTATTACTTACAAAAGGAGCATTGGTTGCCTGTGGAAAAGTGGCAGCATGATCGTCATTCCGGTATGTAAAGCCATTAACAGGATTAATAATTATATCCAGGTCACTTTGCACGTTATTGCATCCATAAGAGTTAGGACCATTATTCCATAGAGTCATGTTCCTGGTGTAACCCACACCCATGATCGGTGCCCAGCTTATTTCGCCAACACCTACTCCCGAGTTATATTCAGATGTTTTAACACAGTTTACATCATAAGTGGATTGATGAAATAAACCCAGGGTATGTCCTGCTTCGTGTGATGAAGCTTCTGCAACATATTTTGAATTGTAGCTGAGCAGTGATGAAAAAACAAAGCAAGGAGTATCATCTCCCCAATTAAAGGAACCAACGAAAGCCACCCCTCCGGCGGATCCATACCATTCATAAGAGACCGTTACAATAACTCTCATCCTTTTGGCAACAGGAGCGGCAAAGTACTTGGTGGAATCAGTTGTGATATTAATACTGAACGGCCTGTAATCTTCTGCTACCCGGTTAAATATTTCGGTCATCTGTGCAGTGTTTAAACCTGCAGGGCCGCAATAAATCGGGCCATTTGTATTCCAGGGAGTGTTGACCACTGTTTGGCCGTCAAAATCAAGGAAAATAAGGGCCGAAGCAGAAGGATAACTGTTCAATAAGGGCACTTGTGCTTTAGTGGTCAATGCGCCACAAAGCAATAGCGTCATAAGGGTTGATTGGATTAGCTTTTTCATAACAAAGCGGATTTAAAGTTTTTCAATAGGTATTAAGGATAGTAAGGATACGGATGTAAAAACGGGACAGTTTAAAATTTTATCATTAGTTTTTTTGATGAAATATTATTCATTGATCACATCATAATAATTCTTTTTCACAAGCACAAAACCGGCATCTTTCTGCTGCAGAACATAAAGGTCACCATGCTGAAAGCTCATCAGGCGGCCATTATATTTTGTAGTTCCATCATCAGTGATCACTTTGGAAATATAAAGGGTCGCGCCATTATAGTTGGTTGACTTAATGACGACGGTCTGGACCTTGTTTTCATATTTGCTTACAGATGAAACTACATTACCCTCAAAAGGAGCCGTTCTTGCATCCGATGACAGGGTCGTACTGATAATAGTGCCTGTTCTTGTGTTTACCAGGCTATTCAGATTTTCAATGCTGACAGGGATCACCTCCGGGAGGTTATCAAATAACCGGGGTTTGTTGTGATTAGGTTCGTTTGCAATAAATTTCTGGTCTTGTGCGGCCGAAAAAAGGCTGCAGAGTGTAATGCATGCGCATAGCACAGGGATACGTAGGTTTTTCATGATTGGACGTTTTTTAAGGTCAATAGGATGTTGTTCAGCAATCGGGATTTAATCGATTGCAGTTTCAAGGGGGACGGTGATACAAGATTTGTTATTTTTTTTTGAAAGGAGAAGCGGGGAGCTCGAAAATCGAAAAGATTAGGTGGTAGTACTCAGCAGGAATAGTAGGTACTCATTAGCGATGTCGTAGATTTTCGAAAAAATATACTTAATTAGTATTGCCCGGTGCTTAATAAGACCAATGTGCAGGCTTCAATGGCTTTAATATTATGCTTTGCCGCAAGTTCTGCCAGGTTTTCATTTTCAGCACCCGGATTAAAAATGATCCGTTTGGGTTTGAGTGATAGAATATAATCGTAGTAATCCTCCTGGTGAAGCGGATTCAGGTAAAGAGTTACTGTATCTATATTATCAAACTCTTTTTTTTCTTTTTCTATCGGCACATCTGCTACCCGGGCATTTTTTTTCCCGATAGCCACTACCGGGTGGCCATGGCTCCGCAAACGTTGCACAGCCAGGTAGCTGTACCGGGAGGGGTTATCAGAAGCGCCTAGCACCAATGTTTTTTTCTTTTCAGGCATCTTTAGATTAGTTTTTTCATTTTCACCCATTCAAACCAGGTGATCACTGTATAGAAAAGCGCTAAGAGCATAGCCGGGATCGTGGCAAATATCATCGTACCCAAACCCGGCATCGCATATTTATCTTCTCTATCACCCGTTGTTCTTGAAGAATCCTGTATCAACGCCACAACCATTAGTCCAATTACAAGAGCCGTACCAATAAGATGAAATTTTCTCCAGGATGTCTTTTTCCAGGGCCGGGGTCCTGCAGCAAGATTAACCAGGATGCTTATAATTTGCACAGCGGCAAATACCAGGACAATAATTACCGGGCTCAATTTTTCCGGGTCACTCACAAAATAGGCCCCAACCAGTAAGGCCAGTAACAAAAGCTGAATGAACAGATCAAGGGATTTAAATGTTTTCATACTTATTATTTAAACGTTTTTCATCAGGGCTATAATGTTATGCTAAATACACCAGGATAAATACGGCACTAAGATATGTCCATAAAATTGAAAACAAAATGTGAACAGTGGTCTCGAAAATTTTTCCTTTCCAAAGTAAGGATGAGTAACCAAAGAATTGAATGAGAAGTCTTGTTACCCAGAAAATGCCTATCCCTAAAGAAATCCTTTTGCCAAAGGTCGTCGTTGTCAGTTCAGCTGCTGATGTCAAACAAAGAAGCCCCATAAGAAAAATCACAAATGCAATGAAGAACGCATGAACATACATCATCTGCCGGTTCATCGTGTTCAATGAACTTAACTCCTTCTTCCAATTAAAGTATTTTGGAAAGGTAAAATGAAACAGGGCTAATATGATTAATAAGATGCCGGTGATTTTGAGGTGCAGTTCCATTTTGTAAGAATAGTCAATATACAAAGAATCTCAGGGACTACAGTTGAAGACAGACATAAATGCCGTGAATTTACTTTCCCGAAAAGAAGTAAAGCCTGCACGTTCAAAAGCATTTTTCCAAACAGAACGGGAGAAAAAGTGTGTGAAGCCTACCGAGAAAGCCAGGAAATTTGGAAAGTCCCGCAAGTGTTCTACCATAATTACTTTCCCACCTGGTTTACATAACCGGTAGCATTCCTTTAAAAACTCAACTTTCTCCTCCTGTGACCTTATTTCATGTACAGCCGACAGAAGAAAAATAATGTCTGCCGTTTTATCATTTAACGGTATATGGTTGGATGCTATTTGTTGTGTTCCGGGGTACAGCAACGTTACTTTGCGGGCTCTTTTTATAGCAGGTTCAGTATGCCTTTTCGCATTGTAAAAATCAAACACTTTTAAATCGGATCGGGGAAACTTGTTTTTAATAATAAAACTGGTTTCATCAAAACCAGCGTTGATGTTTACGATCAGTTTTACTCCTTCATCATCCCTGGTAATATTTTTTAACCAATGGAACTGGTAAAAACCTGAAAAATCATACACATAAGCAGATACTATTAAAGGCATTATAAGGCCATATAAAAACGCTGCTGTGATCAGCCAAAAAACATTACCCGGCCATTCAATAATCAAACGACTGGCAAACAATATCGCTAAAACCCCAAGGCCAAACACATAAAAGTGGCGGTTAAAACTTAATATATTTAAAACGCCCTGGAATTTTCTTCTTTTTTCTTCCATGGTTCAATTTTACCTTTTTTCCAGTAATAAGGAATGTTTCGGATGATAAAAGCATTGGCCAGTTTAGCACCAGTCAGTTTCAATTTGTTCATGAACGAAAAGTTGTAGTCAATAACCTTAACAGGTGACGGCTTCCAGTTCTCTCTGACTCCTTCAATGATTAAAACCTTCTTGCCGGTTGGGTCATAAGTAAAAGTAAAAGGTAATGGTCCCGCAAATCTTCGGGCTTCTTTCCAGTCGGTAAATGGTGATCCGTCGGGCAGAGAAATATTCTCATTGCCTGAATCTTCGATCTGAATTTTGAAACCCGATCTGTTTGAACTGATTTCAGTTGTTCCATTCTGCTGTAATTGATTGATGTCTGTTGTTGTATAGTTGTAGTGAGTGAAAATGTTTCCAAAGAATTCCATTTTCTTTTTGTCAGTTTCTGATTTAAGAATATACAACCCCCGCAAGCTTTTGCCCGCATTGTTCGTGAACCTGACAAAGACACGATACCCGATAAGGAAAAAGTTGTTGCCTAACAGTTTTGGAAAACCCTTTGGCCTGAGATCTTTTGTCTGAACCATTGCAACTGCAATGAATGCCCACTTGTCGTTTAAGGTGTCCAACTCCAGGCACTCGGGAACAAGATGCTGAATTTGCTCCTTTGGAATTGCGAATGTAAAAACAAGCGAGCTTTCAAAAAATGCTTCAACAGCAAACGGATGATTTTTTAAGAATGAAAACATTTTATGTCTGTTGAAATAAATTAACCTTGAGGCGAAATTCGTTATAATAGATTAAAAGTATAAACAGGAAGGCAAAAACCGCATTGGCTCTGCCCCAAAGAAGCAGGTCAGGTACAAGAATAAATTCCAGGATATTCATTGTCGCAATAACAAGAATTTGGATCGTTGCATTCAGCCTTGTGTTAATGCCACTTAATATCCAAACCGCCATACCGATTTCAGAAAGCCCGATTGCCCTGGTAAAAAACTCCGCATGGTCGCTACCTAAAATTCTTGCAACAATTTCCTGGTGCCGTGGCACAAGGTTCAGCACTTTACAAAAAAGTCCGTTGATGATCCAGGCTATCGCAATGAAGTAGTTAATAAGTGTATGTTTGGTCCTGGTTGTCATTTCAGGGGATTGTCGCAATTGACCAATTGGATATTTTAGTCCCGGGTTTGTTATTTAAAGAACTTCATCATCGTTCCGAGGAACCAGCTTTCTTCTGCTTTTATCATCACATCAAGCGTTTTATCAGCCTGCTTGCCCAATTTTTTTATACTGCTGATCGTGTCCACAAAGGTCTTTACATTTTTATCTTTTTTATCTCCATCTACTTCTTCTAATTTATCCAGCAATTGCAGCATGGGCTCCAGTTCCCTTTTCTTCCTTTCCTTCACGATTTGTTTTACCACTTTCCATATATCTTTTTCCGCAGAGAAATATTCTTTCCGTTCACCGGGCAGCAAAACTCTTTCCACCAGCCTCCAGTTGATCAACTCCCGGATGTTCATATTGGTATTGCCCCGGCTGATGTCCAGTTCTTCCATGATATCATCCTGCGTAAGCGGGTCGGGGCTGATGAGCAGGAGGGCATGTATCTGCGCCATAGTACGGTTGATACCCCAATGGGTGCCAAAAGCGCCCCAGCTGCTGATGAATTGTTGCTTGGCTTCGTTAAGTTTCATGATACAAAGCTAAGGAGGCAATTCCGAATTTTCAAAACTTTTTGAAAGTTGGGGTTGAAATTATTTTCTCAACTCGTTCAGCACTTTGTGTTCGGGTTTCTGTAAGAGGGCGGTCATTTCATTTACTTCATTATCATACAGTCCTTTGCCGGAATGGCTGGCTGTATTGAAAATAAAATTACCACTGACCTGCATCCGGTCGCCAAATTGTTTAAGAATAGTGGCCCGGCGCTGGTCATATAATAAAGTCAGACGGGTGTTTTCCTTATCCAAAAAAACAAAAAGTTTTTTCAAACCCGCATTGCTGACGATATCCCGGTAAGTTTTTGGATAATATGTCTTGGCATATTGCATATACCAGGAAATAAAAAGTTCGAATTCCAGGATCGAATACCTGTAGCTGGCCATATTACTCAGGTAACTGATCCAGGCATCGGGGTTCTTCCAACCGTAGGTGTCTTTATAATAATTGAAAAGTGAAACTCCTGTGCTGAATGAATGATAATAAGCAATGCACTCTTCCAGCAAACCGAGGATACCAAATTGCTGCGTTACGAGGTATTTATCTTTTGCACTGATATACGTGTCGTAACGGAATATTTTTTTCCGGGTTGCTGCAGGAACGATACCGTTCATTTCACGGGCCGGAAAGGTTTTAAAGTTTTTGACAGAAAAAGACAAGGTGTCATTTATCCGGTATAAAACGGAAGTCTCAAAATAGCTGCTGTGAAACCCCTGGTATATGTGATAACCTTCGTGTACGATCGTAGGAACATCGGAGATATATTCATTCAATGAATCTCCTTCTGCCATTTCGTTGATAGCGCTTTCATCATATTCTTTTAATACCGTATAACTCTCCGGGAAATATTTCTTACTCAACAGCAATAGTTGCTGTTTTTTAGAAATTAACGGCGTTGAAATGAAAAGGAATGCTGAAATAAAAAGTCCAAGGCTTCGCATCATGTCATTAAAACTAAAACTACCTGCGGGAAAAAAGAAACACAGCGGCTCGTTTTATCATTTTATTATAATATTGTTCCTGTTCCGGCAGGAGTTCTTTATACCGGAGAATAAGTATCTTGCCTCTATGAAAAAAATAGTACTGCTCGTTTTATTATTTGTCCAGTTGACAGGACAATGCCAGTTTCAGCCTTTTAGGTTTGCCTTTATCTCTGACACACATATTGGTTCACCGGATGGAAAAGCAGAAGAGGACCTGCGCAGAACAGTTGCGGACATTAACCAGATGAAGGATATTGCTTTTGTTGTTATTACCGGCGACATCACTGAACTGGGCACCAATGATGAAATAAAAAGAGCCAGGCAGATCCTGGATGAACTGAAAGTGCCCTGGTATATTATTCCCGGTAATCATGACAGCGGTTGGAGCGAAAGCGGCGGACAAATTTTTATAAAAGTATTTGGCGATGATAAATTCAGTTTTGAATACAGTGGTATCCGTTTCCTGGGTTGTGCTTCCGGTCCTTACCTGCGGATGAGTGATGGCCACGTGCCCCGCAGCGCCTTAAACTGGTTGGATGATGAATTGAAAAAAGTAAAGCCACAGCAACCTGTTATTTTTCTTAATCATTACCCGATCGATAATGGATTGGATAATTGGTACGAAATAACTGACCGGCTTCGCAATTATAATACATGGGCCATTCTTTGCGGACATGGTCATGCTAATAAAGCCATGAATTTTGAAGATATCCCCGGGGTAATGGGACGTTCCAACCTGCGGGCCAAGGATTCAGTGGGTGGTTATAACCTGGTTGATATCAGACCGGACTCTATGATCTTTTTTGTAAGAAGACCGGGAACAAAGATCACGAGACAATGGACAGGAGTAAAGATCGAAACAAGAGATTTTGCAAAGGATAAAAAATTCACCCGGCCGGATTATGGTATTAATAATAAATACAGCCAGGCTATAGAAAAGTGGAGGTTTTCTTCTGATGCAAATATTATCTCTACTCCTGGCGTAGCCAATGAGCTTGTTGTTTTCGGAAATCAGAACGGCGAAGTTGTTGCGCTGTCTGTGAAAAATGGAAAAAAGAAATGGTCATTCAAAACAGGGGGAAGTATTTTTTCATCACCTGCTATTTCAAATGAAAGGGTGGTTTTTGGATCAGCCGACGGCAATGTGTATTGCCTGAATGAAAAAGACGGAACATTAAAATGGAAAAAAGAAACCGGTGCTGCTGTATTGGGCTCGGCACTTATTCATGGCGATACCGTTTTCATCGGCGGTAGTGACCATTCGTTTCTTGCTTTAGAACTCAACACTGGAAAATTGATCTGGAAATTTTCAGGATTAGAAGGCCCGGTGGTCAGTACAGCATTATTATATGAAGGCAAGGTAATTTTTGGGGCATGGGACAAGAACCTGTATGGGTTGATCAGTTCAACCGGGCAATTAGCCTGGCAATGGAATAATGGTTCTTCCGTACGTAATTATTCGCCGGCATCCTGTATCCCGGTCGCACATGATGGCGTAGTTTATGTAGTGGCGCCGGACCGGTATATTTCCGCTATCGATGCAGATGATGGCAAAACGATATGGAGAAATAACGATGCCACGGTAAGGGAATCGATCGGTATCTCAGAAGACGGCAAATGGATATATGGAAAAACGATGCAGGATACCATTGTTGCTTATGTGACCAGTCGTGAAAAGCAATCAGCTGCCTGGAAACTAAATTGTGGGTTTGGTTACGAACATGTTCCTTCCATGCTTATTGAAAAAGAAGGACAGGTTTTCTTTGGAACAAGAAGCGGAGTGGTCTATTGTATTGATCCCGTTAAACAACAGGTGGTATGGGCACATAAGATTGATAACTCTATGGTGAATACAGTAAAGGTCCTGGATAAGAATAATATCATTGCGTCAACAATGGACGGGAAAGTAGTATTCCTGCAGGTTCAGAAAGAATAAATTAACCGGATCAGCAAATTAATTTTGCTCTGACTTTCCTTTTAATGTCGCGATAAAGTACAATGAACCTATCATTATTGCAATAACACCTATCCAGGTGAAAATCGGCAGCGGGGCTCTGTTAAGAAACCGAAGTACTTTACTGAATACGATAAAACTAAAACCTGTCACAAGGAAAAATGCTGTCCTGGAAAATTCTTTCATTTCTTTGTCTTCCATAAGGTTGGTTTTATTTTGCAATCACTTGAAAAAACATACGGTATAATTTATATGACCGGATCTGTCTTTTCATTAAGCAATAGTTCCAACAAACTTGCCAGACTGAAATTATGTGAATAAAAAAATCACTGCAAGAGTGACTTTACTAATGAAAACAGGAGGTAATTACTTTTAGTTTACACCAGCATCATCACCGGATTTTCCAGGTATTTTTTGAATGTTTGAAGGAAAGATGCGCCGGTAGCTCCGTCAACACTACGGTGATCGCAACTCAGGGTAACTTTCATAACATTACTTACGCCAAAGCCTTCTGTTTTTTTGACCACCACTTCTTTGATCTTTCCTACAGCCATAATGCAACTGTCGGGTGGGTTAATGATGGCGGTGAATTCGTCGATATCCATCATGCCGAGATTGGAAACAGTGAATGTATTATGGGTAAATTCATCCGGCTGTAATTTTTTATTCTTTGCTTTACCACTCAACTCTTTGCTTTCAGCGGCAATTTGCGGCAATGATTTCTGATCAGCAAAACGGATCACCGGAACGATCAAACCATCTTCAATGGCAACGGCGACACCAATATGGATATGTTTGTAACGACGGATCTTATCACCCATCCATGATGCATTCACAGCAGGGTGCTGTCGAAGGGCCAGGGCCACAGCTTTTACGACAAGGTCATTAAAACTTATTTTTACCGGGCTTACTTCATTTAATTGTGTCCTTGCTGAAATGGCATTATCCATGTTGATCTCCATCGTAAGATAGAAATGCGGGGCGCTGAATTTGCTTTCACCAAGCCGTTTGGCTATAATGTTCCGTATTTGTGAATTGGGAATATCAGTATAGCCCTCTTCACCCGGAACGAATTTCGGGATACTAGCGGCTTTGACTCCGGACTCCTGGCTCCCGACTTCCGACTCCTTATAGCTATCAATATCTGCTTTTGTTATTCTGCCTCCATCACCACTACCATGAAGCATCTTCAGGTCAACACCTTTTTCTTTTGCAATTTTTTTGGCTAAGGGCGATGCTTTCACTCTTCCGTTTTCTGAAGAAACAGATTCAGTCGGCTGAGTTGTTACTGTTGCTGGTTGCTCGTTACTGGTTACTGGTTGTTGGTTGCTGGTTGCTGGTTGTGGCTTCGTAGCAGCGGTTTCTTCGCTTTGACCCATTTGACCTTTATGACCTATTTGACCTGCCTGAGCTGCTTCTCCTTTCACTGCTGCAACAATAGCATCCACATCTACTTTTCCTTTTTCACCAATAATGCAGAGCAAGGCATTCACCGGGATCTTTTCACCTTTTTGTGCGCCTATATATAATAATGTACCATTCTTGTAACTCTCCAGTTCCATCGTAGCTTTATCAGTTTCTATTTCTGCCAGTACATCTCCTTTCTTTACAGTGTCACCGACGTTTTTATTCCAGGAAGCAATAACGCCTTCTTCCATGGTATCGCTGAGCCGGGGCATGAGCACTATTTCATCCATCTTGCTGATGTCAATCGTTGCAGGTTGCTGGTTACTGGTTGCTGGTTTGGAAGCGTTATCTTTTTGGACTGCTTTATCCTGGTTTGAACTTACTTTTTCTGTTTCCTGTTTTTTATCTTCTGTTTTCTTGTTTTCGGGATCTGACTTCTGTCCCTCAGTCTTTTCTTTTTTAGATTCTTCTTTTTTTGTTGAAGATCCAGTACCGGTTTTCAGCAGTGAGGAAATATCTTCCCCGGGTTTTCCAACAATAGCCAACAGGTCATCTACCTGTAACTTTCCGCCTTTGTCAGTGCCAATATGCAGGAGTGTACCATCTTTATAACTTTCCAGTTCCATCGTGGCTTTATCTGTTTCTATATCTGCAAGCAGGTCGCCTTTCTTTATACTGTCGCCAACATTTTTATGCCAGGCAGCGATGACTCCTTCTGTCATGGTATCGCTGAGACGGGGCATTAATATCACTTCGGCCATCGCCTTTGAATTTTGACCGAAATTAAGGTAAAATGGTGAATGGTAAACCTGCCTGCCGGCAGGCAGGTTGTGAATGGTGAATGAAGATCAGTAATCCAATGTCAGATTCAGCCGGTCTTTAAGTTCCTTTATTAAAGGATATTGTTCAGCCATTTTTAGAAACTGTTCCCGGGCGGGTAAAGTGGCTTCCATAATGGGTCTGTCTTCTGCGTATTCTTCAACGATCACATTAAATCGAAGCAACCGGTTCTGCAACCGCTCCTGTAAAAAGCTAAAGAGTTTATTCCTGTCCTGCTCAATAAATTGTTTTTGGATATTATCTGTTGTAACCGCTTCGAATGAGTTATCATCTTTTATACGAAGCAGGGCCATTTCAAAACTAAGGGCCGCAGAGTTTTTTGCCTCTTTCAGTTTTTGAACATAATCATTCCATGCTTTTTGCAAAGTATCATCTTGCAAAGGATGGTTTGTATTCCCGTTGCCATTGTCGCCGCTTGCCTGGTATTGTTTGCGGATCTTACCTAGTGGAGAGAGTTTGTTGCTGGTTACTGGTTGCTGGTTACTGGTTGCTGGTTCATTATATCCGGATTTTTCTTCCGTCACTGTTATTTTTTCTAAAGACGGAGTTTCAATGATCAGTTTTGCTTCTGATGATTTTCCAGGAGAGCCAAAGGACTTACCAGGGACTGCTGGTTTTATTTCAAACGACTTAATGGCTGCCGTACGGAATGTTACTGCGGATTCAACTATTTTTTTTTTATTGATGCCATTTGCATCAGAGGATAACTCAATAGCTTGTTGCAGGTAGCAGAGTTTGATCAGGGCCAGTTCAACATGCAGCCTTTTATTACGGGCAGCTTTATAATTGATCTCCGTATCATTCAAAATATTCAGGGCGCTGATAAGAAGCGCAGGAGAAACATTTTTTGCAACAGATATGTATTTGTCTTTGAAGCTTTCCACTACTTCCAGCAGACCGGCGGCTTTTTCATCTTTGCACACCAGCAGGTTTCGGATGAATTCGGCAAAACCATTTACGACCAGGTCACCTTCAAAACCTTTACGGTTGATGTCATCATAGAGCAACATCGCACCCGACAGGTCCTGCTGCCGCATACAATCCAGTAGTTTGAAGTAACAGTCAGCATCAAGGATATTCAGGTGTTCTAATGTGGTTGCATAATTCAGTTCTCCATTGGTAAAACTCACGATCTTATCCAATATGCTCAATGCATCCCGCATACAGCCTTCACTTTTTTGTGCGATCACCTGCAAGGATGCTTTATCCGTTTTGATATCTTCTTTCCTGCAAATCTCTTCCAGGTGTTCTACGGTATCATTGGTTGTGATGCGTTTAAAATCGAAGATCTGGCAACGGCTGAGAATGGTTGGGATGATCTTATGTTTCTCCGTGGTAGCCAGGATAAAAATGGCATAGGGCGGAGGTTCTTCCAGCGTTTTTAAAAAAGCATTGAAGGCAGCAGAACTTAACATGTGCACCTCGTCGATCACATACACTTTGTATTTACCCGTTTGCGGAACAAAACGGATCTGGTCAACCAGGTCACGGATATTATCTACCGAATTATTACTGGCGCCATCCAGCTCAAAATAATTCATCGAAGCGCCGTCATTAAATGATATACAGGACTGGCAAGTATTGCAGGCTTCGCCGTCCTTTGTCTGGTTTTCGCAGTTAATAGTTTTGGCTAAAATCCTTGCACAGGTAGTTTTGCCAACTCCTCTTGGCCCGCAAAATAAAAATGCATGTGCCAGTTGCTGGTTTTTGATCGCATTCTTAAGTGTAGTGGTTATATGCGACTGCCCGATGACAGTGTCAAAAGTTTGCGGCCTGTATTTTCTTGCTGATACGATGAACTTATCCATGAGGTCAGTCGATAGTCTTTAGTCGTTAGTCAAACCCTGAGCAAAAATAAGTCTTTCACAATTAGGAAAACCGGCTAATGACTAACGACTAAAGACCCAAGACTAATGCAGGATCGGGTGCGGTTTAAATTCCTTTGTCCGGTCAAACAGATAACGGTACGTGGTCAGTATCCGGCTGCGGTTACCAGCTATTACTTCTGCCACATTTACCATTTTGGGATTGAATTCCCCGATCCATTGCATTTCATACTCATCATAGATAGGAGTGCCCATTTTAAACTCGCCGTTTTCCAGATACAATCGTTGAATAACCCTGGCTCCCTCAATTATCAAATAACTATCCGCACCGGTACCCTGGAATTCCGGCACGATACCAAATACAAGCCCGACAAACTTGCTGGGTTTCTTTGTGGATTTTATCCAGAGAAATTTAAGCTTGTGCCATAAACTGAATTTGCCATGCATGTATTTAAACCATTGGTTCAGGTCGGGCAGGTTGATCCAGATTCCAATAGGCTCTCCTTTATAATAGATGAACCAACTGACCCGTTCATCCATTACAGGCTTCATGGATTGAAACATTTTCCGGATCACTTTTTCGTCCACTTGTTTCAGACCGCCATGTCCCGCCCATGCTTTATTATAAACAATGGTGAAGTCTTTGGCAAATTTGTCTAACTGGTCTTTTTTTATGTGACTTGAAGTGTAATCAGGATCTTTTGAACATTCAGCATGCCGCACAAAAAATTTTGGCTGGATCATCACGGTGGCTTTCATCCCAAAGCATATCTGGTTGAAAAAATTCCGGAAGCCGTAGCTCTCAAACAACTGCG
>DATHDV010000006.1:0-26998 GCA_035318845.1 Chitinophagaceae bacterium | reverse complement strand
ATGGTTCACCGAATATATCTTTCCTTTCTCGGGGCATTTAATATCGGGATGGCTGAGTGTCCATTCACCAATGGAAGGATCCAGTGTAAATCCATTCACTCCTCTCCTCGTTGCATATACCAGCATCGTGGACGAACCATAAACAATATAACCCGCTGCCACCTGCTTATTTCCGGGCTGCAGGTAATCTTCCAGTTTGGCTACGGTACCAATGGGTGTAACACGGCGATATACCGAGAAAATAGTACCGATAGAAACATTTACATCAATATTGCTGCTGCCATCCAATGGATCGAACAGGCAGACATATTTTGAGTTAATACTTTTAGCATCATCAAAAGAAACAATATCATCCAGCTCTTCGCTGGCGATACCTGCACAACTGATGCCATGTTGCAGCACACGGGTAAACTGGTCATTGGCATATACATCCAGTTTTTTTACTTCTTCACCCTGTACATTCACGGTTCCTGCATCACCGAGGATATCCACGAGACCGGCTTTGTTCACTTCTGTATTCACTCTTTTAGCGGCAAGACCGATATTGCGGAGCAGGTTTGATAATTCACCTGTTGCATTAGGAACGTCCCTTAACTGTTGTATGGTGAACTCATCGAGGGTTTGAACTTTACGGTTGACATCCATATTGACCAGGTTGTGGAGGAACAAAAGTAAGGGATTGGATTTTAGTGGAAAAGCAAGTAAAAAGATTAACTGGTTGTATTGCCGCAAACCGGAGTTGAAATGAAGACTTGCGCATTTTTCTATAACCCAATGAAGTTTACTAATTTGAAATATTGTTTGACTTTTAAAATAGCGTATTTTTAGCTTAAATACATCTGTTATGCCTCAGCCTAAAAGACGACACGACCTACACAAACGAAGATATTGAGAGGGGGTGAACATTGGCGATTAGCTAAAATAATTAACTGTTATGAAAATTTATGATAGACTACGAGCAAACTGTACAGAAAATAATTAATTCGCTAACTGATTTTTCGTTTGAATTTGATTTTGATACAGTCAAAAAGGAAATGGAATTGCAAGAGGTTTCCAAGGATGAATTGGAAAAATTAGGAGACAATAAAGTAAAGGAAAAATTCAATAGAGGTATTTTTAAAATCAAACTACCAAATGGTAGTTTCATTGACGCTAATTCAATTATCAAGTATAGCATAGAAAATAACATTAAAGAGCCAGTTATTTTTATTAATCCTAATTTTAAATATGTTCAATGGGTTGTAAAAAAAGATTTCACAACACCTCAAATCAAAAAACACATTAAAAATCAACTAACAAATAATATTGAAATAAATCTTGCGAAAATTCAAAAAGCTTTATTAATCGAAGACGTAAAAAACAAAAAAATTGAAGGCTATATTGACGAACTTCCTATAAAAACAAGTAATTACATAAATGAAGGAAAATTTCATATCCAATCTTCTTGCTCTATAGAAAGTGCGATTAAAATGATAAATGAAGTAATTGAAGAATTAAAAATAGACACAAAAAAGTATATTAAAATCAAATTCAAACGAGATTACAAAAACATATTCCTCTATCTTGTTTTTGTATTGATTGTTTCTTCTTTATGGTTTGTAAACAAGCAATATCAGACATTACCAATTTGGCTCTCAAACAGTATAGGTTTGGTCTTATTTTTAATTCCTTTAGTCGTAATGCGTTTAATCAATCACTCAATTTTTGATACTTTGTTTTTCAGAAAAAAAGCAGAAAAAAAATATGAAAAAGAATTTTATAATAAAGCAATATGATAAACGAAAGAGAGGGACGAAGGCATAACATGGTGTTTTATGCAAGTGTGCATGACAAACAAACATCAACCAATTGCAAATTCAAGCTGTGATTCGGGCTGGACAACAACTTTCAACTTTAGTTCTTAATTTAAACAATATATTTTCAATCAGGAGCGGTTGTGGGCGGACGGAAGACTAATGCCACACCTGCACAAAGCCCTGCTCGTCAGCTGCAAGCAAAAGCGTATGAGACACAAACAACTTTTATTATTATTTGTACTTATTGGTGGAATAAGTTTTGGTCAAACGACTAACAATGAAATCGACCATAACAAGCAAGTAATAGAATTAAGTGACAGTATCAAACGGCAAGCAATCCTTATTCGCACATTGTCAGAACAAATTAGCCTTAAAAATGTAATCCTCGAGGAAAGATTGAAACAGGCTTCTGATACAATTTCCAATCAAAATGCTCTCTCGGATGGTTTCGGGGTTATTTATACGATTATTACAATTATTGTCGCCTTGCTTGGCATTGTTTTGCCAATCCTAACTTATCAATTTGGGATTAAGCCTTCTCAAAAAGCATTAAAGGAATTTGAAAACAATATTGATAAAAAATTTGAACAGTATTTAATTGATTCCAGAAATAGTCAAATTGAGCAGGCTACAGAGAATCTTAAAAGCCAAAACCAAGAATTGAAATCAAATGCTGTTACTTTTCTTTCATTGACACAACATCAAGGATTTAACGATCAACAGTTATTTAAACTTTTTTTATTACTTAAATCTTCCAATATCGATCAGACGACAAAAGGAACTATAGCTTATTCAATTTCAAATAGAAAAAGCGATTTTGCAACTGAATATTTTTATGAGGCACTTAAAGACTCCAGTAACGTTGGCGTTAAATATGCTGCACTTCGATATTTTGCAAACATTGGGATAGAAAATCATTTGAAAATATACCGTGATTTAATTAGTCAAGCAAATGACAAATTACTTGAGTTTTCTACTATTCTCATACATAATGGAAGTATTAATAAGAATGCCAACATTATTCTTATTAATGACAAAGAGTTTATTGATGGCTTAGGAGTCACAGCAACAAATTCATTAAGAAACGACTTTGAAATTTATAGTAAAAGTTGGCAAATAAATGAGGAGGATATATCAAACTCTTATTTAAAAAAAGTAATGACTAAGACAGAAGCCAGCAGCTAACATGTGGTTTTGCGCAAGTGTGGCTTGACAAATAAACATGAGCCAATTGCAAATCCAAGTTGTGGTTCGGGCTGGACCAAGAAATTTGAACTTTAGTTTTTAACTTCAGCTAAACAAATTTTATCAGCAGCGGTTGTGGGCGGAGGGAATGCTAGTTCCACACCTGCACAAAACCCAGCCCGTTTTCATCCTGAAACCCCCTTCCCTATCTTTGCCCCCTTAATTACCCTAAACCTCAATGAAAGTCTTCAAATTCGGCGGCACATCGGTAAATAGTGTGGAAAGGATACAGAACGTTGGTCATATCCTGAGATTCTGGCCCAATGAAAAGATCATGGTGATCGTTTCGGCCATGGGCAAAACCACCAATGCCCTGGAAAAAGTAGTGGATGCTTTTTTTGCCGGCAAAAAAGATGAAGCGCTGCAATTATTTGAACAGGTAAAAAAACAACATCTCACTACTGCCAAATATTTATTGGTCACTCATTATCTCCCCTGTGAAAAAAAATTGAAGGATTTCTTTACCGAAGTAGAATGGCTGTTACACGATAAACCGGTAAGAGAATACGACTATTATTACGACCAGGTTGTTCCTGTCGGTGAATTACTTTCAACAAGCATTGTTAGTGCTTACCTCAATGAGGCAGGCATAACAAATACATGGATCGATGTCCGGGATATTTTCAGGACGGATGATGATTTCAGGGATGCGAATATTGATTGGGAATATACGAGTTCAAAAGTCCAAAGTTCGATAGTTCCATTGTTTAATGAAACAAATATTGTTTTGACACAAGGTTTTATCGGAGCCACCGATGAAAATGAAAGTACAACGCTGGGAAGAGAAGGCAGTGATTACTCCGCCGCTGTTTTTGCCAATATGCTGGATGCCGAACACCTGACCATCTGGAAAGATGTAGAAGCTGTGATGAATGCCGATCCCAAACAATTCCCGGATGCCCGATCCATTGCTGAGCTGAATTATAATGAAGTGATCGAGATGGCTTATTACGGGGCACAGGTGATCCATCCAAAAACAATCAAACCACTGCAGAATAAAAATATCCCCTTGATCGTAAAATCATTTTTAGATCCTTCTTTGTCCGGAACGATCATTCATAATAAATCAGTTCACCAGCTGCCTCCGATCATTGTGCTGAAAGAAAAACAGGTGATGCTGGAAATGAGTTCAAGGGATTTTTCTTTTATTGGCGAACAGCATGTGGGTCATCTGTACCATCTTTTTGAAAAACTCCATATCAAACCAAACCTGACACAAAATGGCGCCATCAGTTTTGTCTGTGTATTGGATGATCGTCCGGAAAAAATTGAAAAGCTTGCGCTGGAGGCTTCTGCTTTTTTGGATGTAAAAGTTGTAAAGGGTCTTTCACTGCTTACCATCCGGCATTATACAAAAGAAGTATTTGAGAAACTGACGAAAGGAAGATCGATCTTGCTCAGGCAACAAACGCCTCTTACACTACAGGTATTACTTCATTAAAAATTCTGTAACCAGCCTTGTAAAATAAAACAGAAGCTACCTGATTGGTAGCTCCTGTTAAAAATTTATAAGATTTAATTATTGTTTGCCTGGCAATGGCCGGGACCTGCTAAACCATTATTATAATCATCGAGTGCAGTAGTTAAAGCTGCGGTAGCAGCAGGAGCTAAAATACCAGCACCTACCGGTGGGATTAGAAGGTTGCCGATCAAAGCATCTGCAGCGGCTATTGTTGCATTTATAGTAGAACCGTCAGATCCGTTGGCAATATTTAATTTAGCTGCAATTAACTGATGTGCCAATGAGAGTAAGCCGTTTCCTGCAGCTGGT
This sequence comes from Chitinophagaceae bacterium, assembly GCA_035318845.1. GTDB lineage: Bacteria > Bacteroidota > Bacteroidia > Chitinophagales > Chitinophagaceae > JJ008. The sequence continues at coordinate 22,186 of DATHDV010000006.1, read as the reverse complement.
GTATTCATTATGCTGCATAATTGACCATCTCCATAATTTACAGTACCGAGTGTTAATGAAGTCACCGGCCATGTATTACCACTGTTTGCCGGGTTACATCCTTCGGGGCCGTGTGTTTTCCAATAACCCTGACTATATGTACAACCGATTGAGCTTTCACATGGGCTGGTAGTACAAAAAATGTTTCCGGTAAAATCACTTCTCATTAATGAACTGGTAGCATGAGCAAAAGCCCTGAATACATACCTGGTGCCGCAAAACAATTCATCCGTACAGGAGGATGAGGTACCATTATCAAACAGGATATCCCCGATCCTTACAACAACACATTGCCCGGGAGTAAGGTCATACCTAGAACCGTTTGCATTACCGGAAAAAGATGCATGACACACGGCCAGATCGTCAGAAGGCCATACCGAACCATTTGCAATAAAGGCCGCTTGGGTCATCCATTGAATTGAAAACCCTGCCGGGGCGCCTGAAGCTCCTGCACAAACCTGGAGATTAATATATCCCTGGGTACTGGAAAAACAAGTAACGACCGGGGCATCTAATTTTGTTTTAGGTGGCTTTGAGCTACTAACCGAACCTCCTTTTGTGGTCATTGTGGAGAGATCCTTTGCATCCCTCTGGCAGGCTGAGATAATGAATAGAATGGCTAAGCCTGCAAATGCAAGTTGTTTAATTTTTTTCATTTGAATTTCCTTTAAGGTTAATTAAGAATTATTATTGGTGGCCGTTCGTAGAAGAATGGAAGGAAATTCAACAGGCTGGATTATACAATGCAAGGTTATAAGAATTACCGAAGTGCCAAAAAAAATTTATCCAGATTTTTAAGCAGGTAACAGTTTTTGTTTTATACGATCGTCATTGAAGAGCTTCGACAGTGACCGTTTGTATCATTTTCTTAGCCACAGCTTTATCATTCAAAATAGCAGGTTTCCAGGTGCCCATATTTTCCATGCGGACAATCAATTCATCAACAAAATCCTCGTCATTCATTCCTTTGAGGACCTTAAAATTAACGGGCACTCCGTCTTTATCAACAACAAACTCAACCTGGACATAGGCTCGTTTTATTGCTTTGGGCAGATAAGCAGACATGTCTTTCCCCAATTGATCAAGATATTTCATAAACGCATTGCCACCTCCGGGGTATTCCGGCCATTGATGAACCGCATCTGCTATCACACCAACATTTCTTGTCCGGTGTTGCATCGGAGGTTTCTTTGCTATCTTTTCTTCAGCAACTGCTTTCATTTTTTTGGGTGGCACATCATTGATGATATACTCACCTTTTGAACCGACCAACACAACCGGTAACTGTTTATATTTTTCAAAATAATCAAAAGCATCTTCCAGCCTGTCGGCAAACTTTTTTAATCCCTGGTCATCCCTGGTAAGACTTTCAAGATATTTTACGCTTTTATCTTTATTAAACCGGATGGGGAAAATATGAACGGGGATAAAATCCTGTCCCTGGTCTTTGGCATAGGCTGCTAAAATGTATAACTCATCGATCTGCTGATCGGTGATGGGAATGCAGCCCACCGTAACACAACTGCCATGAATATAAATTTCGCTGCCCGGCCGCAATGAATCACTGAGTATCTTATCAGAAAGATTCGGATAATTGATACCCAGGGATAAATAATAAGAGCTCCGGGGATTAAAATCGCTGATATAATAAAAACCTTCCGGCACCTGGTAATCGCCTTCCATTCTTTTCGGACCCAATGAACCAGCCAGGGCACAAACTTTATAAGTCTTGAAAAGCTGGAAGGGATCGGCGATCTCGTTTTTTACCCAAACTTCCAGCTGGCTGTCATATTTAAAAGAACGGATATAAATAAATTTAGCCGGCCATTTTAATTTTTTCTCTGCAAACTGTTTCTGTAAAGTGTCTTCTTTATTCTGAAGGGCCTCACTGGGCCGGGGAAATGTTTTCTGGTAGTCAATAAAAGAGTAAGTAGTACCTCCCCTGTATGGAGATGGCTGCGCCGCGGCACAAACCATTATAAATAAGGAAATAAAATAAACCAGCAGGTTTTTCATGATGTTTTCGCTTAAAGTTTAACGCCGGGTCGCGGAAAATATTGGTACAAATTTGCTAAACTATGTGTAAAGATACAGGAGAAAGTCAAATAAGTCAAATGGGTCAAATTGGTCATATAGGTCAAATGGTTTTAGATAAGTCAGCAGAATTGTGAGGTCCGGATATGACCTATTTGACTTTTATGACTTATATGACCGTCATGACCTCTTACAGATTTCCCCTCGCCTCCTGCTCTTTTTCAATCGCTTCAAACAATGCTTTAAAATTTCCCTTTCCAAAACTTTTGGCGCCTTTTCGCTGAATGATCTCAAAAAATAATGTGGGCCTGTCTTCGACGGGTTTTGAAAAAAGTTGTAACAGGTATCCTTCATGATCCCGGTCAACCAGGATCCCCAATTCTTTTAAGGGTTCAATATCTTCATCGATCTTCCCTACCCTTTCGAGCAGGTCATCATAATAAGTATTGGGCACTTTCAGGAATTCAACCCCGCGGCTCATGAGGTCTTTAACAGTTTTTACAATATCGTTGGTAGCCATGGCTACATGCTGCACCCCTTCGCCATTATAAAACTCAAGGTATTCTTCCACCTGCGATTTCTTTTTCCCATCTGCCGGTTCATTGATGGGGAATTTTACAAACCCATTGCCGCTGCTCATCACTTTGCTCATCAGCGCTGAGTACTCAGTAGAAATATCTTCATCGTCAAACGTAAGTATGTTTTTAAATCCCATCACATCTTCATAAAATTTTACCCAGGGATTCATTTGGTTCCAGCCCACATTACCTACGCAATGATCCACATATTGCAGCCCTGTATCAGCAGGCTGGAAAAGAGGATTGCTCCATGCCCGGTAGCCCGGCATAAATACACCGTTATAATTTTTTCTTTCTATAAACAAATGAACAGTTTCACCGTAGGTGTGGATGCCACTCATTACAAATTCACCATCCTCATCTTTCAATCGTTGTGGCTCCAAATAACTTTTAGCACCTCTTTTCGTTGTTTCTTCCCATGCATTTGTTGCATCAGCTACCCGGAGTGAAATTGATCTTACCCCATCACCATGTTTATAAATATGATCGGCTATAGCGTTGCCTGGTCTCAGGGGAGTAGTTAAAAGCAATGTGAGTTTATTCTGCCTTACGGCATAGCTGGCCCTGTCCTTTACGCCTGTCTCCGGTCCCGCATAAGCCAATGCCTGGAAACCGAATGCACTCATGTAATAATGTGCCGCCTGTTTGGCATTGCCAACATAAAATTCAACATGATCCGTTCCTTCCAATGGGAGGAAATCAGTTTGTGTTGCAGGGTTTTTATCGGTAACTGTTGTTGTGTTCATGATTTTGAAATTTAGAAATGGAAAAAAGGATCTCGGCAGTCGGGTTCAAAATCAATTACGATCCATGGCCAGCGTTTCCATCAGCAAGCTGAAGTTGAGGCGTTCGTCTTCAAACAATTTATGAGGAAAGTCGGGAATCATTCCATAAAGGTAAGAAAGAATATTTTCAAGGGGTTATTTAATGATGTAAATTCTTATTTTTGAAATTCTTAACCACTAATTCACCAACACCGTAAAATGTTTTTCTTAAACAATAAATTCTATATCATTACAATTGTTTTGCAGGCAATTTGTGTGATCCATTGTTTGAGAAAAGGCAACCAGAATAACTGGATATGGCTCATTGTATTTTTACCGGTCATTGGTTGCCTGGTCTATTTTTTTTCCGAGATCCTTACCCGCCGGGAAATACGTACCGTTCAATCGGGTGTTGGGGAAATACTAAACCCTTCAGGTTCGATCCGGAAACTGGAAGAGAATCTTCGTTTCTCAGATTCTTTTAGCAACCGGGTAGCGCTGGCAGACGCTTATCTTTCTTCCGGGCAGTCAGGCAAGGCTATTTCGCTCTATGAAAACAGTCTCACAGGGGCATTTGCTGAAAACGAGCATGCCATCACACAACTTATTGCAGCGTATTACCTGGAAAAGAGATATAAAGATGTGGTGAGCATGTCCAAAAAAATATACAACAAGCCGCAGTTCCCACGTTCAAAAACCCATATTCTTTATGCCATGTCGCTGGCCTATTCTGATGATAATGAAATGGCAGAAAAAGAATTCCGTGGAATGAAGGGAAGGTTTTCCAACTTTGAGGCCCGTTACTATTATGCCCTATTTTTACAAAAGAATAACCGTAATGCCGAAGCCAGACAAATGCTTTCTGAAATAGTAGAAGAGATACCTCAATTGGGACGTGTGGAAAAAAGATATAACCGGGAATGGATAAGTCTTTCAAAAGATATGCTGAAACGAATGCAATGACAAATCCTGAGATCAATAATCCCTCTTCTTTGTTAAAGATCGGCATCCTCGGCGGCGGACAATTAGGAAGAATGCTTCTGCAGGCTGCCGCTAATTATCCCGTTGAAACTTATGTTCTCGAAAAAGATCCGCAATGTCCGGCAGCCCATCTATGTCATCACTTTACTGCAGGTGATATCACAGATTACGATGCTGTGTACAATTTTGGCAAAAATTTGGATGCGATCACCATTGAAATAGAAAATGTGAATGTGGAAGCACTGGACAAATTAGAACAGATCGGTGTGAAAGTTTTTCCAAAGCCATCTGTTATAAAAGTTATCCGGAATAAAATATTTCAAAAGCAATATTATGCTGAGAACAATATCCCAACTGCCGAATTCAAAATAATCAGGAACAGGACAGAAATGGCAGAATTTGAATACCTGCTTCCTGCCATGTATAAAATGGCGGAGGGCGGCTATGATGGCAAGGGTGTGCAGGAGATCCGGACAACAGAAAAAATTACGGAAATGTTTGCCGGGCCCGGTGTAATGGAAAAAAAAGTTTCTATTCATAAGGAAATTGCACAGATGATCGCTATCAATGAAAAAGGAGAAGCAGCTTTGTATCCACCTGTTGAAATGTTGTTTGACCCGGTTCTGAATCTCCTCGACTACCAGCTCTGTCCTGCTGAACTCGGCACTCAAACTTTATATAAAGTAGAAGCCATTGCTTTAACCGTTGTCAGGAATTTTAAATCGCCGGGAATATTTGCCGTAGAAATGTTCGTTGATAAAAACGGCGATGTATTAGTGAATGAAACAGCTCCAAGGGTTCACAACAGCGGGCATCATACCATCGAAGCTCATTATTGCTCACAATTTGATATGCTGTGGAGAATAATGCTCGGCTACCCGTTGGGAAATACAGACGCCATCCTTCCTTCCATTATGATTAATATAATTGGCGCTGAAGGATTCAGCGGAAACGCAAGTTATGAAGGACTGGAGGAAGTCCTCAAAATTGAAAATGCTTTTGTTCATTTATATGGGAAAAAACAAACAAGACCCGGACGAAAAATGGGACATGTAACTGTTTTGAGTGCAGAAAAACAGGACCTGCTGCACAAATCCAATAAAGTGAAGAGGACTTTGATCGCAAAGAGTTAGCATCCACTTATCCATAGTGTCCGGATTTGAAAAATTTAGAGTTAAACCACAGATAACACAGATTAAATTTTCACAGATTACACTGTGTTATCTGTGCACCAATCCGTGTAATCTGTGGTAAAAAAACAAAACCGGACATTACCCACTTATCCAATCTTTTCGCCGTTCATAATTAGGGCGATAGCTCATGCAGGAAGCCTTAGCTTTTGACGTCCAAAAACTTACGATTATCCTTTACCTTTATAGCTTCGGCACAATTAACCACGCACATTAAAACAAATATGAAGTTTCTTATCGTATCATTTACATTATTACTATTGGCTGCCTGCGGTAGCAAGGAAAAAAAAGATACTGTCTCATCAAAACAGGCAGGCCCTGTCAAACAACCGCCTTTACCGGTGGAAGCCATGGTTGTTTCTTTCCGGGAACTTAGCGCAGATATCGAAATACCGGGATCACTTATGGCTAATGAATCTACAGAAATTCATCCTGAAACATCGGGCAGGCTTGTTTTATTGAATATAAAAGAAGGCGCCCTGGTCGGCAAAGGCACACTACTCGCAAAACTTTATGATGGCGATATGCAGGCCCGGCTCAAAAGCCTGGATGTTCAACTCAAAAAATCAGAAGTACAGCTTAAAATAGCTCAACAGTCAGAGGACAGGTCTTCAAAACTTTTAAAAATACAAGGCATCAGCCAGCAGGATTATGATTTGGCTTTACTGCAGGTGAATAATATAATGGCGGATATGGAAATAATACGGGCTCAAACCGGAGAATTAAGAGCCAATATGACCAAACTAAATGTATATGCACCTTACAGCGGCAAACTTGGCTTAAAGAATGTCAGCCCGGGAGCATATATCACTCCTTCAACTATCATAACTACTATCAGCCAGGTAAGCCAGTTAAAACTTCAGTTCGATGTGCCGGAAAAATATGGAGCCGTGATAAAAAAAGGACAACAGGTTGATTTTACCATTGACGGCACTCAAAAAAATTTTACAGCTACTGTTTTAGCAACCGAAGATGCAATTACAGAAGATACAAGAAGCCTTACAGTAAGAGCATTGGTAAAAGGAACTGATCCGGACCTGATCCCCGGTGCATTTGCCAAGATAAAAATTGTTATGGGTAAAAACGAGAACGCATTGATGATCCCCAACAATTCCATTGTTCCGCAGGGCCGCAAAAAACTGATCTATCTTTTTAAGAACAACAAAGCTATATCTACTGAAATTACAACCGGGGTTCGTGACTCTACCAATATCCAGGTTCTTACCGGTTTAAACAAAGGCGATACAGTGATCACTACGGGTCTGTTATTTCTCCGGCCAAACAGCGACGTAAAAATTACAAAAGTCCAATAGGCAACAATGAATCTATCTGAGTTAAGTTTAAAGAGACCGGTGTTTGCAATGGTTTGTTCTATTGTGATCATCATATTTGGAGCCATTGGTTATAAATTCCTTGGTGTCCGCGAATATCCCGCTATCGATCCTGCCGTTATTAATGTTAGGACCTCTTATGTCGGAGCGAGTGCCGATATCATTGAACAGCAAATAACCGAGCCTCTTGAGAAAGCGATCAATGGGGTCCAGGGTGTAAAAAATATTACTTCAAACAGCGCCCAGGGTTCCAGCAATATTACCGTAGAATTCGAACTGAATGTAGATCTTGAAAAAGCCGCCAATGATGTAAGAGATAAAGTATCCCAGGCTATTGGCAACCTGCCGCAGGATATTGATTCCCCTCCAATAGTTACCAAGGCGGATTCTGATTCTGACCCCATCATTTTTATAGGGATACAAAGTCAGAAAAAAACGATGCTCGAGCTAACTGATTTTGCTGAGAATGTTGTCCAGGAACGGTTGCAGACAATTAACGGTGTAAGTTCAGCCAGCGCTTTTGGGAAAAATTATTCGATGCGTCTTTGGATCGATCCTGCAAAGCTGGCCGCATATAAAGTAACCATACAGGATGTCCGGGTAGCCCTTGATCGGGAAAATATTGAATTACCGGGTGGAAAGATCCGGGGAAATACAACCCAACTGATCGTTAAGACTTATGGCAAACTTACTACGGAGGCAGATTTTAATGATCTGATCATCCGCGAAAATGCCGGCAGTATCATTCGCTTCCGGGATATTGGAATAGCTATGCTGGGACCGGATAGCGATGAATTTGCATTCAGGGCCAACAATACGGAATTTGCCGGCTTGCGTATTATTGCCCAACCCGGAAGCAACCAGATAGAAATTGCAGATGAAGTATATAAAAGGATCGAGCAGATAAAAAAAGATATGCCGGGAGACATCGATCTTGAAGTTGCATATGACCGGACAGGTTTTGTCCGGAACGCAATAAAGGAAGTAAAAGAAACCCTGCTGATTGCTATTCTGCTGGTGGTGATCATTATTTTTCTTTTTTTCCGTGAATGGTCATTGGCCCTGCGTCCTTTAATAGATATACCCGTTTCATTGATCGGCGCCTTTTTTATCATGTACCTGCTCGGATTTTCTATAAATGTTTTGACGCTGCTGGCGGTGGTATTGGCAACAGGCCTGGTCGTAGATGATGGCATTGTCGTTACAGAGAATATCTACAAAAAAATGGAACAGGGAATGAATAAACATAAAGCCGCCCTGGAAGGATCCAAAGAGATCTTTTTTGCCGTTATTGCCACTTCTATTACCCTCGCTATTGTTTTTCTTCCTATTATCTTCCTGCAGGGTTTTGTGGGCAGGTTGTTTCGTGAATTTGGTATCGTGTTGGCCGGTGCTGTTCTTATTTCTGCTTTTGTTTCATTATCACTCACACCGGTACTTAATATTTACCTGACGAAAAAAAATATTCATAAACATTCCTGGTTTTACCGTAAAACAGAACCTTTTTTTGTCGGCCTGGAAAATTCATACCGTAAAACATTGCAGGGCTTTATGCGGATAAGATGGATGGCTTTCGTGATCATTATTGTTTGCCTCTCTGCCATCTATTTCATCGGGAAAAATTTACAATCTGAACTGGCACCCATGGAAGACCGCAACCGGGTGAGAGCAAGTATTACCGGGCCGGAAGGATCAGATTTTGATTTTATAAATAAAGTTACTTTCGATATTTCCCAACAAATAATAGACTCAGTACCCGAAAAAAGTCTTGTACTTTCCTTTGCCCCCACCTTTGGCGGTGGTGGAAGTAACGCCTCTTTCATTTCAATTGGTTTAAAAACCCCTGATAAAAGAAAAAGATCACAAGACAAGATCGCCCAGCAGATGACAAGAATGTTCAAGCGTTATAATAACGTTAGAGCTTTTGCCATCCAGGAACAAACCATCTCAGCCGGCGGTGGTGGCCGGGGTTCCTTCCCGGTTCAATTTGTTTTGCAGAATCTCAATTTTGATAAACTGAAACAAAAAGTTCCGCAGTTTTTGGAAGAAGTGGGAAAAAGCCCCGTGTTCCAGGGTTCTGATGTAAACCTTAAATTCAACCAGCCTGAATTGCAGATAACGATCAACCGCTTAAAAGCAAATGAACTGGGTGTATCCGTGCTGGACATCAATAACACCTTGCAATCAGCATTGAGTGGCCGCCGCTTCGGTTATTTCATCATGAATGGAAAACAATACCCGGTCATTGCGCAGGTTGAAAGAAGCGACCGCGATGAACCCATGGATCTCAAATCATTTTATGTAAGGAATAATAAAGGGGAATTGATACAACTGGATAATGTGGTAGACATGGTGGAAACGGCCAGCCCTCCTACCATCTATCATTTCAACCGCTTCAAAAGTGCAACGATATCGGCGGGCCTTGTCCAGGGAAAAACGATCGGCGATGGTATTGCAGAAATGAAACGCATTGCAGCAAAGATCCTGGACGAATCTTTTTCCACTTCACTCAGTGGCGCTTCCAGGGATTATGCTGAAAGCTCTTCCAATACTTCCTTTGCTTTTTTCCTGGCACTTGCCCTTATCTTTTTAGTGCTGGCAGCACAATTTGAAAGCTTTGTTGACCCGTTTATCATTATAACCACTGTGCCATTGGCATTGGCCGGTGCAGTATTGACATTGAAATTATTCGGGCAAACCCTGAATATCTTTTCCCAGATCGGGATCATCATGCTTATCGGGCTTGTAACAAAGAATGGGATCCTTATTGTTGAATTCGCCAACCAGAAAAGAAGAAAAGGTGAAATGAAAATTCCGGCAGCCGTTGATTCAGCCGTTGCACGGTTACGTCCCATCCTGATGACCACACTGGCCACCACGCTTGGGGCTTTACCCATTGCCCTGGCCATTGGTTCGAGTGGCAAAAGCCGGGTACCGCTGGGTATTGTTATCATTGGTGGAATGCTATTTGCTCTTATTCTTACTTTATATGTAGTGCCGGCCATGTATTCCTTCTTATCATCAAAAAAGAAAGTTGCCAAAGATGAAACGGTTTAGTTTATTATTCATCATATTATTTCCGGTTTTGGCAAGCAGCCAGGATAAAATACTGACTGTCGAAGAAGCGATTGCCACAGCCTTGCAGAATAATTATGATATCATGCTTTCGAAAAATGATTCTATCACTGCCGCTATCGATTATTCCTACAGGAATGCCGCTTTTCTTCCGCGTCTCAATGCGAATGCTGGGGCCGTCTGGAACAATATTGATACCAAGCAGATCCTTGCCGATGGTTCGAAGCGGCAGAGCGAGGGTCTTAAGTCGAATAATATTTCTGCACAACTGGCATTGAACTGGACTCTCTTCGACGGTTTTAAAATGTTTGCTACCCGGGATAAAGCAGCAGAATTTGTCAGGCTCGGTGCATTGAATATCAAGGAGCAGATCATGAATACTGTTGCATCCGTCATTATCACCTATTATAATATTGCACGCCAAAAACAATTAATGAAAGCGATCGAGGAACTAACCGGGCTAAACAATGAAAGAGTAAAGCTGGCCCAATACAGGCTGGATATCGGCGCCGGTACCAAACCCGATGTACTGCAGGCGCAGATCGACCTGAATGCACAGAAAGCAGCGATACTTGAACAACAGAAATTGATCGAAGAATTGAAGGAAGATCTGAACCGGGCCATGAATGTTCAACCCAATACCGCTTATGATGTCAATGATTCCATTCCATTGAATACTGCTCTTTCCCTTGGCGATATTCAAAACAATATTGAACGCAGCAATCCTACTCTCCTGATCGCTAAAAAGAACGTCGATATTGCAGGACTGACACTAAAGGAAAGAAAGGCAGAACGTTTTCCCACCGTTACTTTTAATTCGGCCTATAACTTTAACAGGAATCAGAATCAAACGGTCATTAATTCTTTTTCTACTCTCTATAACCGGACAAGAGGTTTTAACTATGGTCTTACCGCTACCATTCCCATCCTGAATAATTTCAATAACAGGAGGCAGATCCGGCAGGCACAGAATGATATCAGGTACCAGCAGCTGGTCTATGACAACCAGCGATCATTGATCAATCTTTCCCTGATCAAGGCATACAAGGATTATATAGCAGCTAAAAAGGCGCTGGCACTGGAGGAAGAAAATATCCTGCTTGCAAAAGAGAATGTCAATATCATTTTCCAGGTATATAAACTTGGCTCCACTACCTATATTCAACTCCGCGAAGCACAGAGGAGCCTGGAAGATGGATATAGCCGCTTAATTACTGCAAGGTATAATACCAAGCTGGCAGAAACTGAATTACTGCGATTAAAAGGAGACTTAGTAAAATAGTTGGAGGTTGGATGTTCGATGTTCGTGATTAAGGAAGATTCTTTATCATAGGGACTGTCCCAAACATCGAACATCCAACCTCCAACATCAAACCCTTATAGAGTCTTTGCATAAAATGAATAATTACCGTTTCTTTGCTGTATGAATCCTCTCATCGGCATCATCATGGGCAGCGACAGCGATCTACCTGTTATGCAGGCTGCATCAGATATTCTCAAACAGTTTGATATCCCCCATGAAGTAACAGTGGTATCTGCACACCGAACTCCGCACCGGATGATCGAATATGCAACCACTGCCAAAGAAAGAGGATTGAAAGTAATTATTGCCGGCGCTGGTGGTGCTGCGCATCTGCCGGGTATGGTGGCATCGGTAACAACATTACCTGTTATTGGTGTTCCTATCAAATCATCCAATTCAATAGATGGATGGGATTCTGTTCTATCCATTCTTCAAATGCCAAATGGTGTACCGGTTGGTACCGTGGCTTTAAATGCTTCAAAAAACGCCGGCATACTTGCTGCTGAAATTTTAGGTACTTCGGATGAAACCATCTCAAAAAAAATAGCGGATTACAAAAACTCCCTGAACAAAGATGTGATCGAAAAAGTGGAGAAGATGAAAAAGGATGGTTGGGAGAATAAGTTTGATTGATTGATTAATTATTTTATTCAATCACATTTTTTAACCACATAGAATCATAGGCACATAGATAAACACATAGACAAGTGCGGGTCACAAAAAATATTTAAATGAACTTACGTATAAAGTTATCGGCTGCGCTATCGAAGTACATAAACAGCTTGGCCCCGGTTTAATAGAAAGTGTTTATGAGAAATGTTTTTTGAGGGAATTGTCTATACAAGGCATTGAATTTAAAAATCAAATCTGGGTACCTCTTCAATATAAAGGGCTGGAGCTTGATACTGAATTAAGACTGGATGTGTTGGTGGAAGATATTTTATGTGTAGAATTAAAGGCCCAGGAAGGTCTTTAACCTGTTCATGATGCGATCTTATTCTCTTACATGCAAATGCTCCAAAAACCTAAGGGCATTCTCATAAATTTTCATTGTGTAAATATTTTTAAAGAAGGCCAAAAAACCTTGGGCAATCAGTTATTTTCCTTGTTGCCTGAAGAATGATAAAACCCTATGTGAAAGCCTATGTAACTATGTACCTATGTGGTTCAATTAATATGCCATTCAACTCATTTTCACAAACAATTCCATCTGTCATCTAGAGCAATAACCGCATTTTTAAAACGATTGCAAAAGAAGTATCTTTAATACACAAACCATTAAAAACAGGCTATATTATTCTCATCAAATCATATTATGAGACATGTCCTAATCCTTATTAATTTATCTGTATTAGTTTTCACGGGTATCACTGTTTCCGGCCAGGCTCCCCTCAAACCCAGGGACTCGACGATCAAAGGCCCGCAAACCTTTGCCATGATCATGGGCGTTTCAAAATATAAATATGTAAGACCACTGGCTTATGCCGATAAAGATGCCCAGCTCTTTAAAGATTATTTGAAATCACCGGGTGGTGGTAGTGTGAATGAGGATAATATTTTCACCTTGCTTAATGATAAAGCTATCAACTCCAATTTCTGGGGCAAGGGATTTCAATGGTTGAAAGCAAAAAAATTGCAAAAAGGCGACCGGCTCTTCATTTATCTTGCCGGGCATGGCGATGCTATTGATGAAGACCAGTTTTTCTTTTTGGGTTATGATTGCAACCCGCAGGGTGATAAAAATAATTATCTCGTAGCCGGAACCATCCAGTTATATAATCTTAAAAAGAAGATCGCCAATGAAACGGCAAGAGGGATTGAAGTGTTTTTCATCATGGATGCCTGTCGTTCCAGCGAATTACCCGGGGGACTGGCCGGTCAGAATTTTTTAAATACTGCTATCTCAGAAAAAAATGCAGGTGAAGTGATCATGCTTGCCACCGGCGCCGGGCAGGAATCATTGGAAGATGTTTCCATCGGGACTGGTCACGGACTTTTTACGTATTATCTCGTGGATGGTTTAAATGGCGTTGCCGATACCATTGGCGGCTCTGATAAAAAAGTAACCTTTCATGAGATACAGGCTTATGTAGATAAGAATGTTCCTTTTGTAGCGGAACAACGTTTCAAAAGAAAGCAAGATCCATTCTTTTGTTGTACCGAAAGCAGTGAAAAAATAATCAGTACGGTGGATACAGCCTATTTACAAAAATGGCTGAAGACAAAAAAACAACAGAACAGGGGCGGCGGTAATTCTTTCAATGGCGATTTTAAAAGAACTTATAGTATTGCTGATACATTTTTGATCGAAACTTATAATCGGTTTAATGCCGCCGTAAATGCAAATAAACTCACCGGCCCATCATCTGCTGAAGATTATTTCCAGCAACTCAATAAAAAATTTCCGGGCAATCCATATACATTAGATGCCAAATCAACACTTGCCGTGGAATATATCAATGTGGCGCAAGCCAAAGTGGATCGCTATCTCGGTTGTGGCGATGATGGCAGTGCCAAAGAAAAGCAGGCCAACTATGAAGCAGCACTCAACCTGGAAAAAGCGATCGCCAGTGTAAGAGAAGATGACCAGGATTTTGCCAATTCTCTTCTCAACAGGATGTATTTTCTAAAAGCAAGTGGCGATTATGGTAAAGATGGAAAGAACGGTGATATGTCTATAGCTTTTCAAAATGCATTTGCTGCATTGAAGATCGATCCCAATGGCGCATATATACAAAACAAACTGGCCATACTTCATTTGCAAAATAATAATAAGGACAGTGCTTTGTATTATGCAAACAAGGCTGTGAAGACAGCGCCTAACTGGCCCTGTGCATTAACAACTCTTGCATTGATCCAAAGATCACAGTCCTCACAACCGGATGAACCGAAGAAAACGGTAAAGAAATCCAGTCCATACAAGAAAGCTAGTTTTGGTGTTACGCTGGGTGGCGGGCCAAGCCGGTCGGATCCTGCTTATTCCGGGAATGCAAATTCCGGATTTATTGGTGTTGCTTCAAACTCAGCTCCTTCATTTGGACTTGGTTTTATCTGCCAGGTAAATATCGGCGGCAATATTTTCATACGGCCCGAGGTTACTGCAAGTTTTGAGAACACAACGGTGGATTTTGAATCAAGACCTGTTACAGGCGGTAATATCATCACTGAGCCTGTTGATGTGAAGGGAACAGCGGTGAAAGTTTCTTTACCGTTAATAATAAGGTTCTCTTCAAAAAATATTGCCCCTTATATTTCTTTAGGCGCATCCTTTAGTTACCTGCTCAGTCAAAACAGCGCTTCATCAGAAAAATTACCGATCAATAAATCTTTATTTATCGGTGATGGAGGTTTGGGTGTTGATATCGGCCTTGGCAAATCTGGTTTTGCAATATCCCCTGAATTAAAATATTCAGCCGGTTTTTCGGATATGAAAGATGATGCGGCCACTACCACTTATGCAAGGGCTCTTTCTACATTGAAGAAAAATACTTTTTCGCTGAATGTTTATTTGAGGAAGAGATAATCAATATAGTTATGCCCTTAAAACTACTTTTACTATTGTCAGTAGCTTGTATCTTAGTTGGATGTTCAAGCATTAGCAAACTTACAATCGCTTTTAAAGAAGGTAACGACTTTTACAAGGGGATAAAAATTGAATTAAAAAAGCAAAAAATTGGTTACGTATCATCTGTAAAAATTTATAAAGAAAGTATTCTACTCAAGATTAAACTTGATGATAAAATTAAAATACCTGTTGGCTCTCAATTTATCATGTATGAAGCCCTCGTAGGAAATCCTAGTATTGAAGTACTATTATCCGATAATAAAACTTTTCTTTCGTCTAAAGATACTGTTCAAGGAATTTTTAAGACTATAAGAGCTGGTCAATAACTTTTTCTTTTATTATTTTTCCATTATCACTACAAACTCCTGCTCCAACCCCAATGAATGCTCATGTAATTTTTGGATAAACTCCCTCCCCCACTTTGCATAGTAATAGGAAAGATTCTCGTACCGTTCCTGCAAGCCATTAGCGGGGAATAAATGTCCTTGAATCGTATGTATCTGCCGCTGCTGGTCGGCAAATTTTCTTTTTTCAGCCCGGAGCATTTTCTTTTCCAACTCTTGAAGGCGATGTACTGTTTGCAGTTTCAAGGCGTCCACATGTTTCTCCAGGGTGCCATCAACAGTTTTAGCCTGTTTTTTAAAAACTTCGTATAGCTGTTCTACTTCAGTCAGCGGGCCATTCAGTTTTGTTTCGTTCTTACTTTCCTTGGCAACGAGACGGTTCATCAGTTCCTGTTCGGGTAAAAAGAAATCTTCTGCTGTAAAACCAAGATGATTGATCTTCTCCTTCCATTTCTTTTCAACAATTAAAAATGAATTGCGGAGCACCAATACCGGGAAAGGAATTTTATAATGCTCAAAAAGGTCTTTCAGTTGTAACCAGTAAGCCGTCTCCCCTGCCCCACCGATAAATGCAATATTGGGTAAAATGGTTTCCTGGTATAGTCCCCGAAGAATAACATTCGGGCTGAAACATTCGGGATGATTACGCAACTCGGCTTTTAACTCTTCTTCGGACATGTCAAGACTTGTACCTTGTGCCTTGTACCTTGTACCTTGCTTTATTATCCTTTCCCTTTTATCATCAGGCAAGTAAAATAAATTGATCTCTCTTGGATTAGCCTGTATCTTATATCCTTTACCCGCTAATCTTTCCGCAGTCTTTTCTACAATTTCCGAAGCCGTTTGATTTAGCAAGTCATCTTCAAATATTTTTACCATCTGTTGTTTCAACGCAGCATTATCAGGAAGCAATACAACTAATCCGTATTCTGCAAATAAATTATTGACGAACCGGAAAGTGGCATCCTGTATCGTTGTCCCTTCTTTATAATATTCCTTTAGCCGGGAAATAATTTCATTGCCATTGGGCAATACCGACAACTGCCCCTGCATTTTCTCGATTAACTTAACCAATCCTTTGTCAACCTTCATTCTTCCTACTGCCCCGGTTTGTTTTGTTTCCCATACTAATTTTTCCCCGCCGAGATGAATATGGTTCAGTTCTTCCAGGTCAGCGTCTTCAGTACCGATATAAAATACCGGGACAAAATTCTGTTTGGGTAAGGAAGCTTTTAAATGATCAGCCAGTTTAATGGCATGAACAATTTTGTAAATAAAATACAGCGGCCCTGTGAAGATATTATTCTGGTGAGCTGTTGTTATGGTAAATGTATCGGCTGATAAAAGTGATTCAATATTCTTTCTTACTTTATCACTTGTTTCAACGCCTGAATATTGTTTCTTTAATTCCTGTACAAGCACCTCCCTATTGGTAGCAAATTTTTTTCTTATATCTATGGCTTTTTGAATACCCTGCAAACTGGGTGGATGAGCAAAGAAAGGTTTCAACGCTGCTGCCTGGTCAATATAATCCAAAGCAATCTTTGAGAAAGCTCCTGTTTGTCGGTAAGGCAAGCGGGTAGATGTACAATTCATAAGAGGCTATAAAATTAAGAAGTCTGTCGCTGAACTTATAATCTGGCCTTCAATTTAGCCCGTTTTTAAACATTTATTTACCACATAGTACATAGGTCACATAGTTTTCACATAGCTGACCTATGTGTGACTTCCTATGTATCTATGTTTCTATGTGGTTCATATCAACTTTTGTTCATGAAAACCTTTCAGGATTAAAAGCCGTTAACCCAATGGCTGGCTTCTCTCCTGCTATAATTTCCTTGATTAATTGCCCGGTGCCTGCTGCCGCACTCACACCCAGCATGGCATGACCGCCTGCATAAACCAGGTTTTTGTATTTGTTATGCCGCCCGATATATGGCATTCCATCAGGAGTTACAGGGCGATAACCAAACCATGCTTTTGCAATATCGGGTTCGGGTAAATTCATTTTGGGATAATATTTTTTGAAAGCATTGTAAATCGCCATTACTCTTTTCGGTAAAATGTTATCGCTATGTCCGCTCAGTTCCATCGTGCCGCCGATGCGCAGCCATTTATTAATAGGCGTGGTTGCTGTTCGGTCATCTACCAAAATGGACGGATACAGTAAATTCTTTTCAAGTCCATTATAAACGATACTATAACCTTTACCAGGCTGCATCAGCATCTTTATGCCAAGCAATTTTGAAATATTGCCAAGCCAGGAGCCATTGGCAATAACTAATTCCTCACAGGCAATGCTTTCCTTATTGGTAATAACAGCAGTAATTTGTCCATTTCTTTTTTCAAATGATCTCACTTCTGTGTTTAAATGAAATTTCACGCCTTGTTTCTCCAGGTAATAATGCAACAACTTCATGAATTTTGAAGAATCGATATGGCAATCGTCCAGGTATAAAACACCACCGGCCACATTCAGTTCGACCTGGGTTTCATATTCCTGTACCTGCTGTGCCGTACAGGAA
The DNA here is from genome assembly GCA_035318845.1 of Chitinophagaceae bacterium. Lineage (GTDB taxonomy): Bacteria > Bacteroidota > Bacteroidia > Chitinophagales > Chitinophagaceae > JJ008. Next base: position 4,457 of record DATHDV010000006.1, on the reverse strand, counting down.
ATTGTTTTCAAACCAAAATGATCAGCCTGTTCCGCCAAATGTTTTTCATGTTCTCCGGTCTTTTCCGATTTATACAGCATCCAGCAACCTTTCTCGATCATATCAAATGAACCGGGCAACTCATTTTTAAGATCATTCATCAAATGCCGGCTTAGTTGAAGAAGGTTATTCAAATGCGGGGCATTCTGTTCAACATTTTTTGCAGTTGCCTTTTTCCAGAAAGTCGTTCCCCAACGAACGAGGTCAAGGTTGAGTCTTGGTTTGATGTAAAAAGGAGACGAAGAACTCATCATCCATTTCAATCCCTGGCTGATAATACCCGGTGTAGCCAGTGGAATAAAATGTGATGGAGAAATATAGCCCATATTGCCGAAGGAGCATCCATCGGTAATATTATTCCGGTCAATAACCGATACTTCATATCCCGCCTTTTGTAAATAATAAGCGGAGCAAAGACCGACTACTCCCCCACCTATAATGGTTATCCTCATAATAATTTTGAAATTTTGAAATTGGGAAATTTCGAAATTTCTCAATCGCACTTTTCCCAATTTTTATTCTAGTCGTTTATATTTTGTACCGATATAATCCACAAAATCCGGTTCCAATCCCTGCTGCCGGATCATGGTTTGCACCTGTGCCCGGTGATGAATGGAATGATAATTCAATTGCAGAGCTATGTCTTTCAGCACACATGACCAATGAGCACCGTCATATCCGACAAATTTTTTTTCTTCGAACAATTCACTCTCTGTTTTGCTTTCCAGGAAACCGATCCATGCCTGCAGACTTTTATTCCACTGTTCTTCCAGTTGATCCGGTTCATATACAGGTTCCCACCAATCCATCATCGGGTCATCCGGAAAGACTTCGATCCGTTTCAGCCATTTGTTTTGCGAGTTGATCAGGTGACTGAAATATCTAACAGCTTCTGTATTATCAGGCAGCTGTTTTATTTTCCCCAACATCATTTTATTGGCATGATCATTAAAGCGAAATGTTTCAATAAGGTGTTGTTTCATTTCCATAATATAGTTTTTGGCCCATAAAAAGTTCTCTCACAGATTTCACGGATGTTCACGGATTATCTGTGTTAATCTGTGTCATCTGTGAGAAACTCATACAACCGAGAATCCATACGCATACGGGTCATCTTCGTTATCGATCCAGATCGTATTGTATCCATAGATCTTTGCCCAGCCTTCCACAGATGGACGAATAGCCGGTTTACCAGCCAATTCCAATTCTTCTTCTATCCTGCCTGTAAATTTACTCCCAATAATACTTTCATGAATGAACTCATCCCCTTTTTTCAATTTTTCTTTTGCATACCATTGGGCCATTCTTGCACTGGTGCCCGTTCCGCAGGGTGAACGGTCGATCGCTTTGTCGCCATAGAACACCGCATTTCTTGCTGTAGAAGTTTTATCCAACACGGCTCCCGTCCATAGAATATGTGAGCAACCATTTATCGTTGCATCTTCCGGGTGAACAAATTCATATTTCGAATTGATATTCTTCCGCAGCTCTCTTGCCCATACAATTAATTTATCTGCAGAATAATGTTCCAACCCCTTGAAATTTTTCTGCACATCAACGATGGCATAAAAATTTCCACCGTAGGCAACATCAATTACCAATTCACCCAACTCAGGACATTCAGCAATCAAATCAGTGGAGTGAAGAAAAGAAGCCACGTTAGTCAATCGGACACTTTCTACTTTAAACGACCCACCAACCTCCAACTTCGAACCTCCAACAGTCTTATATTCTACCAGTATCAACCCCGCCGGCGTTTCCATTCTAACCACTCCCGGAACTTTCGGCTTGATCAATCCTTCTTCGATCCCGATCGTTATCGTTCCGATCGTTCCGTGCCCGCACATGGGAAGACAACCGCTGGTTTCAATAAATAATACAGCTACATCATTGGCAGGATCATGTGGCGGGTAAAGAATGCTCCCACTCATCATGTCATGACCTCTTGGCTCAAACATCAGCCCGGTTCTTATCCAATCATATTCCCGCAGGAAATGCTGACGCTTTTCACTCATGTTGCGGCCTTGTAATTCAGGACCACCCTTCCTGACCAATCGGACAGGATTTCCGCAAGTGTGTGCATCAATGCATTCAAAAATATGTTTCACTTATAGTTTTTTAGGACTGATGATTTAATGTCACTCCAACCTTTCGGAGTCTTGTCACTCCGACGATAGGAGGAGCCTCAGAGACCAGCACAAACAAACAATCCGGAGTCTTTGAGTTGCCTCGTACCCCGGCATGACAAGACTCCGAAATTTAACAACCTCAAATGAAACCGTAAGTGCTTCTTCAATCTCCCGATTCTTTGTAATTTAGCTGCCGGTTGCATTTATATGGAAACTTACGGAAAAATATTGCTCATTGCCATGCCGGCCTTTTTATTCCTTGTTTTATTTGAAAAGTACTGGGGCTGGCGAAAAAACAAAGATACTGTCCGTAATATGGATATGATCAGCAGCCTCGGCAGCGGCGTTACCAATGTTACCAAAGATGTATTGGGACTTTCTATTTCCATCCTTGCCTATAGCTGGCTGGTGCAGCAAGTGGCCCTTACCCATATCAAAGCAACCTGGCTGGTTTACCTGGTCGCTTTTATCTGTATCGATTTCGCCGGCTATTGGGTACACCGCTGGAGTCATCATATCAATATAATGTGGAACCTGCACATTATCCATCACAGCAGCGAGGAATTCAACCTGGCCTGTGCATTGCGCCAGAGCATTACAACATTTGTCAACCCTTTCAATTTCCTGTTATTGCCAGCCGCCCTGCTCGGAGTTCCCACCGTGGTGATTGCAACGGTTGGGCCGCTGCATTTGTTTGCACAGTTCTGGTATCATACACAGCATATCAACAAAATGGGTTTCCTGGAAAAAATTATTGTCACCCCTTCACATCACCGGGTGCATCATGCTATCAATAAAGAATACCTGGATAAAAATCTCGGGCAGATATTTATTTTCTGGGATAAACTCTTTGGCACTTACCAGGAAGAATTAAAAGAAGTGCCACCGGCCTACGGTATCACAAGACCGGTACGCACATGGAACCCGATAAAAATAAATTTCTCTCATCTCTGGTTAATGATGAAAGACGCCTGGAGAACCCATAACTGGAAAGATAAATTCACACTCTGGTTCAAACACACCGGCTACCGCCCGGCTGATGTGGCAGAAAAATATCCAGTTTATAAAATTGAAGATGTGTATCAATTTGATAAATATGATACCAAGGCATCAACTGCATTAAATATCTGGAGTTGGGTGCAACTGATGATGATCTTATTCTTCATCAGCTACTTCTTTGGAAACATCGCTCTCATCAACAGCCTGGATGCTTCTTATATTTTCTGGTACGGTGCTTTTATTTTCCTGAGCGTATATGCTTTGACCGACCTGATGGACAGGAACCGTTATGCCATTCTCTGGGAAGGCATCAGGAGTGGTTTGGGTATTTACTTTCTCTATCAGCAGAATGACTGGTTTGGCGCTAATACTTATGTTTCTTCTGTTCATTTCATTTTAGGGGCTTATTTTATTTTATCCTTTATTGTTACTGGGTGGTTTGTGATGCAACATAGAAAGGAAGATGCGATGCAGGTGGCAGTTTAAGGGAATTATTGGCCCAGCTGTAGTGCTACTATCATCGTCTGTTGCGTCGCACTCTTGTGCGTTCTGTAATTCTACTGATCATTTTGGAAATTTATTAAACCGGTTGGTTTTTGAAAATCATATTTTATATTGCTTTAATTGGAATCACAATTGTTTAGATCTACCTTGCTTACCGTGGTTATAAGAGCCATGGACAATTTCAAAATGAGTCTGGCGTAGACCTGGCAAATCCAATTCATTTCCTGGCTTTCGTGTTTGGTAAAAGAAGTGAGCAACAACAGACTGCCTTTCAAAAATATAGACAAGGTCGAAATAGAAACCTGAGAATTTGGGCACTAACATTATTATTAGCCTTGATCATAATTCTCATTGCCGGATTATTTGTTGGCAAAAAGAAGAATCCACCAACGATAAAGACAACAGTCGCATCACTCCATTGTTGGTGTTCTTCACCAACAAACGATCTCCAAATCCCCTCAATCAAAGCCCGAAGGGCTGATATTAATATAGAAACAATAATAAATTTTAGGAGACAAACCCTGAAAGGGTGATATAGATCGTGTATGTCACCCCTTCGGGGTTTCAGATCAATTCTTCCTGTAGCATTCTAGAGTAATTACACCCCTTCGGGGTTTGCTAATGTATCGGGTTCCCTCACAATCTTTTTATCATCTCAATAAAAAGTTTTGTCCGGGTGCGGAAACCGATAGATTCATACAATTGAATGGCGCCCGTATTACTGGTCAGCACATGCAGGAATGGAATAAAGGAATTGTCAAGGATTATTTTCATAACATGCAGCAT
>DATHDV010000005.1:0-2663 GCA_035318845.1 Chitinophagaceae bacterium | reverse complement strand
ATAAGTAATTAATAATAAAAAATAAGAAAGTATAACGTTGTATTTCACTTTTTCATTATTAATTTTTCATTTCTTATTTTTTATTCAAAAAAGTTACGGGCAGGGGTATTTACCAAAAAATAAGCCCGTTTTAGACAAACGGGCCCGTGATAATTTTAAGGATATTGAATAATAACTATCTTACTCTCAGCACGGGTCTTAGCTGGTAATCTCCCGTACCGGTTTGATGTATGGACAATGCTGCATCAAAATCTATCAGCAACGAATCAAGTGTACCGTTCAGTCGCCTGTCTACTTTGATCTTAAGACCGGATTCAGAACCACTCGGTATGGTCAGGGGATAAACAATACCGTTTACCATGATGGTATTATTCGTTCCCAGTACAAACCGGATCTCATTCACGAAATTGGTTGGAATGGTTCCGACAGCCAGGAGTGTATCCACACCGTTTTGTAATCCCAGGAGATCATAGATCCCGGCATAAGTGTCCAGGTCGGTCCATCCATTAATGGTATCCTCGTTGAAATTAACTCTCACCTGCCGGATATCTACATTCACTTCATCCGCATTGAAAGGGTTATCAGTCATCCGCACCTGGATGGTCGTGCTTTTATCTGAGTTGTTCTTTGAACAGGAAATAATCAGTACCATGAGAAATACGGTAACCACAGAAAGACACGCTGCAATTCTTTTCATAAAATACCAATTTTGCAGAACATTACCGGAAAATCATGCCAAATCATGGATTTGGGGGAAACTTGCGGGGAGAAAGCTGATAAATAAGAAACCTGCCTGCCGGCAGGCAGGTAAGGAATAAAAAATAAGGAATGAGAAAATAAAAGACCTGCGTTATACTTCCTTATTCTTTATTTCTTATTCCTTATTACAAACACCGCTGGCACGGGTCTTTGCCCTGTAGTATCCGAAACTTTGATCGTTTCTTTCCCGTTGACGAGCATACAACTGCTGCCGCCTCCATCAAGGTTCAGTGCTTCCCAGCAGCCGAGGTCTTTGAATATTTGTGCTTCCTGTGTAAGTGTTGCGCCACCGGCTTCCTTGTTTCTTCCTTCAATGACTAGAATGATCAGTTTGCCGTCTTTGGTATAGCCCATGGCGGTGCGGGGATGTTTGTCGTTAAATGCTTTGCCGGTGAACATCATTTCCTCATTATTAGTAATTTTTATCTGTCCTTCCTGTAACAAAACAGGGCCACCCCCTACGGCAGTTACAACTTTCCAGTCGGGGAAGTGTTGTTCCGCATGTACATCCTGTCCATTAATTTTTGTATCAAATGATCTTGGTAGTTTAAAATTGGCTATGGAATCTTTTAATCTGACAAAAGGAGATTCGTTCTGATGCGCATATTTGTCAGTTGAATCTGTGTAAAGCCAAACAATATCAGCTTCTCTTTTCTTATTAATACCAATTGCACTTCTAAAGAAATGCCAATACTGCAATGTGTCTTTTCCTTTTCCCGGAAGTGAATGAATATTATATCCCACTAACTTTCCATCCTTTATAACCACATTCAAACTCCTGTTTGTCTCATAAGAAAAAAATGTACAATTGACAACCAGCAATGCCTTATTATTTCTTTCATAAAACGTTGAAGGAGTCAATCGCCTGTCCCTTGATGTATCAGCCGTAAAATCCAGCTTCTTGTCTTTCAGATCGGCAATCAAATAATAAGCCCGGAATAACCCGGTATCAACCGGTTGGTTTGTAAAATAAATATGAACAGAAGATGGCAATGGTTGGTATAACGAATCCACGTTCTGCCATTTTAATTGACAGAAAATGAAATTTGAAAATAAAAAACCTGGAATAAAAAAGCAGCATACTTTGTAGAAAGACTTCGGCATGTAGGAACTATTATCTTTTAACTATTATCTATCAACTATCATCTATCATCTGCTCTTCTCCCATTCTTTCCTCCCTAATCCAGAAATAACATGTCTTTCACTATGATAAGACGAACGTACCAATGGCCCGCTTTCCACATAATCCAATCCAAGGTTATAACCGATCTCCCGGTATTCGGCAAACTCATCAGGATGTACAAAGCGATGAACGGATAAATGTTTTTTTGTTGGCTGGAGGTATTGACCGATCGTGATCACATCGCAACCACTGTCCCGGAGATCTTTCATGGTTTGTACCACTTCCTCTTTTGCTTCACCCAAACCGAGCATGATGCCGCTCTTGGTTCTCATGCCGCCTTCTTTTAAAATCCGTATCACTTCCATACTGCGCCAGTATTTGGCCTGTATGCGTACCTGCCTGGTCAGGCGTTCTACGGTTTCAATATTATGACTCACTACTTCAGGCGCTGCATCGATCACTCTTTGTATATCTTCTTTTCTTCCTTTAAAATCAGGGATCAATGTTTCTAAAGTTGTCGAAGGATTCAATGCTTTTACTGCTTTGATCGTATTGTTCCAGATGATCGAACCACCATCTTCCAATTCGTCCCTGTCAACCGAAGTGATAACAGCATGTTTCACTTTCATCAGGTAGATAGCTTCAGCCACTCTTTGCGGTTCATCCCAATCAACTGCTTCAGGTCTGCCGGTTGCCACGGCACAGAAACCACAGCTTCTTGTGCAGGTATTACCCAGGATCATAAATGTGGCTGTACCTTCTCCCCAGCATTCGCCCATAT
>DATHDV010000004.1:0-9152 GCA_035318845.1 Chitinophagaceae bacterium | reverse complement strand
CTTTAAGAAGCGACAGGTATTTTTCTGTTTGTTCGGCCCCGGTCCTTAACTGATCCTTTGCAGTAACAGGTTTATTACATGAATCGGGAAAGCTGTTTGTAAAAACAGGCAGCAGGGCGGCGAGCAGAAAGGAGTATAATTTCATTCTTGTAAAGATAATGAAGCGACAGTTCCTCCGCGTCAACAGAAAAATCCAAGTGTAACTGCGTAATAAGGAAACATACTGTCAATAAAAGCCTGAAAAGATTTTCCCTACTATATTTTTTCGCCTTTGTTGGTCTTCCTGTCATTCCTCTAAGATGAGGATGCCTTTGTTGGTGTTTCCCGGCCTGCTATTAAAAGCACCAGCTAAATGAAAGCAGGGAGCACCAACAATCGAAAGCGTTTCCCCCCTATTTCCTAAACAACAGCAAAAGAGGCATTGCTGGGAATAAGTCCCTTTTTCACGTAAACATTTTTTATATAAACAAAAAAAATTTACAAAAATTCTGTTTACATGAAAAAAAATAAGCTGGCCAGCTCTTTTCCCTAAACCTGGCCCGCCGGCAGGCAGCTGGCCTGAGACTGCCGCTTGTATCAATATGATTTCCTTTCCACTAATACCCCGGTGCGTGTCTCCATGCATCGGAATTACTGAAATGAATGAAAGTGATGTGTGAGGAAAAACGCATCCCGGCTTTTGGAAACCCATCCCTTCGTCCTCTTTATTTACAGCCGCAAAATACATTGCGGTCAGCACCCGCAGCCCCGTCAGTTCCCCGGTTACTCCGTACCTGAGCCCTATCTGCGTCCTATCTACTCCCTATCTGAGTCCTGCCTGGTTCGTCAATTCCTGCCCTTGAGGATCCTTTCTTTTGGTTTTTGCTGTAAACAGAAAACCTAAGTGTTACTGCGTAATAAGGGAAACATACTATCGATAAATGCCTGAAAAAATTTTCCTTACTATATTTTTATTGGCTAAGTAACGATCACCTTTAAAATCCAATCCTATCAAAAAGATCATTCAACAACTGGCAGCCTTTTGTGCAGGGCTATTATTAATTCAACAAACAAGCTATGCACAAGCAGGTATTAACTGGACCTCCCAAACCTCCGCAGCTGATAATAGCTGGAAAAGTATAACCTATGGCGCTGGTTTATTTGTAGCCGTGTCTACTTCGGGTACAGGGAACAGGGTCATGACAAGTCCCGATGGCGTTACATGGACAAGCCGGACTTCTGCTGCCGATAATCCATGGAATTGTGTAACCTGCAGCAATGGTTTATTTATAGCCGTGTCAAACACGGGCGTCAACAGGGTTATGACCAGCCCTGACGGAATCACCTGGACGAGTCGGACCGCTGCGACTAATACTGCCTGGCGAAGTGTAACCTATGGCGCCGGTTTATTTGTAGCAGTGTCTGGCTCAGGTATAGGGAACAGGGTCATGACAAGTCCCGATGGGATCACATGGACGAGCCGGGCTTCTGTAGTTGACAATTCCTGGAATTCGATTGTATATGACAATAATTTATTTGTAGCCGTCTCAAGCACAGGTGCAGGAAACAGGGTAATGATAAGTTCCGATGGCATTGGCTGGACGAGCGTTACTTCAGCTGCTGATCTCAACTGGAATAGTATAACATATGGTAATGGCTTATTTGTAGCAGTCGGTGGTTCAGCAGGAGCAAATGCCGGAGTGATGACCAGTGCCGATGGGATCAACTGGACGAGTCGGACCCCGGCAGCCGATAATCAATGGAATAGTGTAACCTATGGCAATGGTTTATTCGTGGCCGTGTCAACAACAGGTATCGGAGAACTGGTAATGACCAGCCCCGATGGTATCAACTGGACGAGCCGGACCCCTGCAAACCTATATGTTTGGAGTGGTATAACATATAGCAATGGGATATTTGTGGCCGTGTCAGCGAATGGAATAGGGAACAGGCTAATGACTTCGGGTTCATTTGGAACACTTCCATTGCATTGGCTTAGCGTAAGTGGTCACCTGATCACGTCACAACAGGCGAGGATAAACTGGGGAGTAACGGAACAAAATGTTAGCCATTACGAAGTAGAAAAAAGTAATAATGGCATTAACTATAGCAGCATGGGCAGCATCAACAGTAAAGGGAATGGTGAAAATAATTATTCGTTTACCGAGTTGCAGCCGTTAAAAGTCACTGCTTATTACCGGGTAAAACAAACGGATGTCGATGGCAAATTTTCTTATAGTACTATCATAACGCTGCGCAATAACGACCGGCAACCTGTAAGCATCTATCCCAATCCTGCAAAAGATCTTGTAACCGTAGTTGTTGGCAATGAGTTACTGAATAAAATTGCGGTACTCTCAGACATGAATGGTAAGCTGTTGCAAACAATAAAAATAAACAACTTGTCATTTACGATCAATATGACTGCTTACCCGGCTGGCATTTATTTATTAAAAATAGAGAATGAAATCCTGGTAAAAATAATTAAGGAATAGGATCTCTCAACCCTGTTTCGTGTCCGGAACAAAATAAATGCCCCGATATCCCTTAACGCACAGGAATTACTAAAAGGAAGGAAAGGATGCGTGAGGACCACTGTATGTTTGCAGGAATGTATGAATCCGGCTTGGCCTTCAAAAACTAAGATGTAGATTTATATCTCAATCAGACCGGGATGAAAATAAAATTAATTATAGCCTTCATGCTGCTTGGCAGCTTTCCTGCTTTTGCTCAAACGGGATGGACAGTATGCAGCGCACCTGTTTTTAACAGCAGGGTGGATGATATTTTTATGGTCAACACGCAAACAGGTTATGCTGTTTGTGGTGACGGTAAAATTGTTAAGACCACAAATGGAGGAGACAATTGGACCTTGTTGCTTCAGAACAGTGCTGTCTACTGTCGTGCAGTAGAATTTATTAATACACAAAAAGGATTTGTTGGCGGGTTTAATTCTGCTATGACGAATATACTCAGGAGGACAACGGACGGGGGAGCCACCTGGACCGATATTACTTCTTTGCTGGATCCAAGAGCAAGAAAAGGGATCTGCGGTCTTGCTGTGGTAGACAGCAATACGATCTATGGAGGCGGCAACTGGTTCCAGGATTCAGGCTATATCGTAAAATCGGTTGATGGCGGTAATACCTGGAGTTTTATAAATATGTCTTCTTATGCATCATCCATCATAGACCTGAATTTCACCAGTAAGGACACCGGTTTTGTAACCGGGAAAAGCCAGTTCCTGAGATCCGCCGTTATCCTTTACACTACCGATGGGGGAGCAAGCTGGACCAAAAAATTTGAATCCATCAACATCAGTTCATATTGCTGGAAAATACAACGGTTAACCAAACAAATATATTTTGCTTCCATTGAAGACCTGACACAGGTTCCTCCTAAAATTTTAAAGTCTGTTGATGGGGGCATGCATTGGACCACTCACCAGGTTTCACCGGTCCCTTATAATATTGAAGGGATAGGGTTTATTGATCCGAAGAAGGGATGGACAGGTGGTGACCCGGGAAAATCATTCGAATCAAACGACGGAGGAAAGACCTGGGATTCGGTGGCATTTTGTCCGAATTTGAACAGGCTATTCAAAGTGAATGATACGATGATGCTGGCTTCCGGCAATCAAATTTGGAAATATAAAGGAAAGGGGATCTACCCGGTGATCCCCGACCAGCGTTTTGCCTGGATGAATTGCTATCCCAACCCGGTGAGAGATATCCTCTCGGTAGAAGTATCTGTTTCGGTGGCTACACGGATTTTGGTCATGCTCCTGGATGAATCGGGAAGACGGATAAAAACTTTTGAAAATGCGGACAGACCAAAAGGATCTTACCAGTATTATCTAAATACATCCGGCCTCTCCCAGGGAATTTATTTCGTGGTATTAAAAACGCATGAAGATAAAAGGATAGTGAAAATAATGGTGAGCCGGTAATGAAAGAAGAGATGCGTGAGGACACGCATCACGGCTTTTTGGAATTAATTAAAAAAGGCCGTCCCGATGAAATCGGGACGGCCTTCCATACAGAAGATTTTTATTATTCTTTTTTTCCTCCCCCTCTTAACAATGCCACGAGTATAATAATAAACACAGCTCCTCCAACGATCCAAACCCATGGTTGCTGATACCAGTTAGAGTCTTTCTTGTTGACATTGATATCTACATCCAGTTTTTTATCCTGTGCCCATAATTGAAAGGAAAAAAGAGCCGCCATTAAAAGAAAACCTGTTTGTTTAATAATTCTTTTCATAACCTGGTTTTAAGTGAAAGGAAAGATTTGTTTAGAATATTTTGCAGGAAGAGCTTACCGGTAAATTATTCACTGCCTGTTTCAAGCTCAGCCTCCCAGTTTATATTATTCTCCGCAATACCTGTAAGCGTTTCATCTGCCCCTTTTTCTTCGTCCAGGATGCTGTTTAAAATTTCTGCAACATCATCACGGCCCATGGTTTTTGAAAATTGTACAAGGGTACCATAAGTAGCTATTTCATAATGTTCAATTTTTTGCGAAGCCATGATGATCCCGGCATCCCTTGTCATAGTTCCGTCCTCTGTTTCTTCCACAATGGAATCGCCTTCTTTTATCAGACCTTCCATTGCATCACATTTTTTGGCCTGGGGTTTATGATCAAACAACCCAAATACTTGTTCCAGCCGGGTTACCTGTTCCAGTGTTTCGTTCAAATGAGTTTCAAGTGCCTGCTGCAATTCTCCTGTGGTTGCAGCTTTTTTCATTTTGGGCAAGGCCTTTGTCAGGTGTTTTTCCGCCCAATAAATGTCTTTAAGCTGGTCCATAAATAATTTTTCGAGTTGCGGATGTGCCGTAGCTTCCGAACCTCCATTACTCATGTTAGCATTCCCTGTTTTTGTTGTTTTTGTATTTGCCATAGGTTTTAAGTTTTATATTTTCCTCACTTTAAATTTCATGCCAAAGAAATTATTTTTTACCGGACGCACGGGAGATAAAATAAATGATCAACCCAACCACAGCTACAACCGCCAGCACACCTACCCATACACCGGCTTTAAATATATCACCGATAACAGAGCAACTGCTTAAAGCAGTCATCATAAATAATAAAAAAACGATCAGTAAATTTTTCATGATTTATAATTTAAGGTGCCTGTAAAATAAATTTCTGCTAACACCTTCAAAACATATGCCATCTGCTTCGTTTTCCGGGAGCACAGGGTAGATCAGTTTTCCAAAACTAATTTTTGGGAAACGTAGAAAAACCACCCCAAAGTTTAACCCTGGCTCCACAGGCATATGCCAACGAAGAGGTACGGAATAAAAAAACGTCCCCGGATAGAAATCGGGGGACGTTTCATTTATAAGTTGTTTACTTATTTATAATAACTGAGCGTCATTTCTGAACGACGATTCTTCTGCCGGCCGGATGATGTTTTATTATCAGCTATTGGCATTGATTCACCATGACCAGCAGAACTGATGCGGCTTTCATCAATACCCCTGCTAACAATATAAGCCTTTACAGCTGCAGCACGGTTATCACTCAATTTCTGGTTGTATTCATCCGTGCCTACCCAATCGGTATGCCCGTCAATGACCAGCAGCATTCCCGGGTTATCCTGCATGATCTTCACTACATCATTCAATCCTTTGAATGAAGATGTTTGCAATTTATAACTACCGGTAACAAAAAGGATATTCTTAGCTGCTATATCCACTCTCTTCTTCACTTCCGGTGGAATAATGGGGCAGCCATAATTTTCTTTCGGACCAGGAATAGTAATACACCTGTCTTCTTCATCGTTCACGCCATCGCCATCCGTATCAGGTATCGGGCATCCATTGTAGCGTAGCAGACCAGGAACGGTAACGCATTTATCTTCTTCATCGTTGATACCATCACCGTCTGTATCCGGTATCGGGCAACCCTGGTAGCGGGGCAGACCCGGAACTGTTGGACATTTATCTTCTTCATCATTGACGCCATCTTTATCTGTATCGGGTATCGGGCATCCCTCGTAACGGAGAAGACCTTTTACATCCGGGCATTTATCCACGTCATCAAGGATGCCGTCGCCATCTCTGTCGCTTGGAGGAGGTGGTGGCGGTGGTGGTGGTGGAGGTATTATTTTCTTTTTTTCAAAATCAAACAGTTTGATCTTTAAACCTGCATAGATATTCATGATGTTCAGATCATATGGCCGGTGGCTGTCTCCAAGATTATTCACACTGGTAAGACCATATACATAACGGCCAAATATGGAAACTCTTGCAGTGGGAAGAATTTCTATACCTGCTGTAACTCCAAAACTATAACTCTGGAAATCCTCTTTTTGCCAACGGTCATTAAAGTCATTGACGGATGTCCTGATATCATACTGCACACCAACAGGGAATGCAAGAAACTTGCCTGCATGAATTTTCAACAACAGGGGCAGACCGATATAATTTATTCTCCCGTCAAAATCAGTGAGAGTGCCGTTGCTTGGCTTCATCCTGTTTGATATGAACAGTATTTGTGGTTCAAAAGAGAAGCGTTTGCTTAATGGGATATTGATCCAGAAGCCACCCATTCCATCGCGATGAAACTGGTAATCCAGGCTGCTGGGAGTACTCCTTTGTTTTACTTTGAATTGAGCAATGTTAAACGCACCGGTGATACCGGCGCTTACATGTTGTTTTTCTATTTTTTCTTTCTGGGCATTGGCACTGATCATGAACAATGCCGCGAAAGACATTAAAAGAATTTTTTTCATTTGTATCGGTTTTGTGTGATAATTGTTTTGAGGTAATTATTTTAATAAATAATCCTGCTCATAACCTGGGTTTAAGTAAAAGAAAAGATTTGTTTACAATAATTATATAGCGAAATGGCAGGATAGCTTACACATCTATTCTGCGGCCCCGGATGAGTGAAATGAGAAACAACACGATGAAAATAAAGAACAGGATCTTTGCAATACCTGCGGTACCGGCAGCAATGCCGCCAAAACCAAATACTCCTGCAATAATTGCGATGATAAGGAAGATAACTGCCCAGCGTAACATAAGTTTTTGTTTTAAAAAAGTAAAAAAGAACTATTCAGTACTTCAAAGATGTTTTCTCTGCACTCAATGCAAACTTGAGCTTGTTTGCCGGAATAAGTGTTACACAATTGCCGCAATGATTTATATTATTCACAGATTTTTTGCTTTCGGTGAGCTTCGAAAGCTATAGAAGCCTTTGTTGCTTTGTCCAAAGCCAGGGAGAGGGCCTCAGTAATTGCAGCAAAAACAACGATGGGTTCCTGTTGAAACCCATCGAAGAAACAAAACTATTTAAAACAATTTTTCTTCCGGTGGTTTTATACCATTCAGGCGGATATAAATAGTCGTCTGGCCGCGATGATGTGTCTGGTGTTCAAAAGTTTTTTGCATTAATCCAAACTTGGTGGTTTCAAATCCAAAGAGTTTCACAACATCTTTCCATTTAGCAGGATTGCTGTTCTTTACTGCATTCAGGCAATAATCATAGCTGGCGTTTACATAATACATCACGGAGTCTATCGATTGGGCAGATGTTCTTTTTTCAAGTCCGAAACTTACCCAGGGCAGCGGTGGCTGATCGGTTGCAGTTGCCATCAGGAATACATTGGCCACTGCGAGATGCAGCATCTGCATGGCAAAACTGCGTATGGTGTCAGCTGCTCTGAATGAATACTTATCAGCGGGCATGGTATTCAGGTATTCAGCGGTATAGGCTTTTGCCCTTACCCAATCTGCGGCCATCATCGTTTTAAGATCATCATTGCTGAGGGCCTGTGCTGATAATTTTGTTGAAACAACGGCTCCGAAAAAAAGGAGGAAGAGAATGGAAGTAGAAAATATCTTTTTCATATTGTTAGTTTTGAAAACTTAAGGTAAAACAAAAACCGGAGATACAGAATTTTACCTTTGATGGTAGTGTATCACCCGATAGCTATCGGGTTTGAATATAACCACGAAGACGCTAAGACACTAAGTTGCACAAAGTATTCTTGGTGAACCCTTCGTGCCTTCGTGTCTTTGTGGTTCAATAATTAAAAATTGAAACTGATGGTTGCTTAACCTGCAATAAAACCGAATCTTCTGAACGCATCAATGCTCCGGCCGGTGAGTGAATCGAGCTCCAGGAAAACTTTTTCATCTGTTTTTTTAAAATTAAAACAGGTCTTGCCCTGCATGCGGGCCTTTAATTCTCTTGACATACCATCCAATAGTTTTGTATTCCCATACAATCCCATCAGGTGATAACTGACATAGGTCTTTCCAGTTTCGACCCATGCAACGGGCATGGCGGGCTTTTTCATTTTACCTCCCCATATTTTCAATGTGGTGGGCCCGATCGCTGCATAGAGACCGTATTTGGTTTTGGTATCCGGTTTAACAGTGAATGACCCGGAATATTTCTGCAATATTTCTTTCAGACGGGTAAATACAATATCAAATTCAGCAGCCATTGTTTTTCTTCTTGGTTCCCGGGAATTACAATTCCGCCAATTTGATCTGAGTTTGGTATTTTTTATCAACGACCACTGCGAAAAAAAACAGTTTGGGGCTGGCGGCAGAAAGGGCTTTACCGGTAACTTCCAGTTTATAAGTTAAAGTAAGGATATGGTCTTTAAGGACCAGGCTTTTTACATTTAACCGTGCCGCTGTACCGGGTACTTCTCCCCTGACAAGGATGAGAAATTGTTTGGAAAGATCAACTTTTGAACTGTCGATATCATCAGAAACAGAACCTTTGCCCTGGTTATACAGTGTATAGGGCACGTTGATCGCTGCTTTTACCAGGGCAGCTTCTTTTTGATGTATGCCTGTACCGGGGTTGTTTATGGTTGTGTTCCCGTAAGCGATCGCAGCAAATGCGCCGGTGATCGCTATTAGTACCAGTTTATTCATGTTGATAGTTTTATGCAAGTTCCCGTAAAACTTATTTCAATTTATGATTAAAAGTAAAGAAATTTTTGCAGCTATTGAACATATCTTATGACAAAGTCACGAAGAGTAGTAGTGTCCGGTTTTGATTTCACGCAGAGCCCGCAAAGAGGCAACGGAACGCAATCCCGATAGCTATCGGGACGCCGCTGCTTCGCAGCGAACGCTGCGAGAAATATTGAAAACCGGACATTACCCGGAGAGTGGAAGACCCGGCGCAGGATAAAG
>DATHDV010000003.1:0-8159 GCA_035318845.1 Chitinophagaceae bacterium | reverse complement strand
TGACATCAGCAGCAAGCCTCCGGCAACGATCGAATGGGAGTAGGACAATTGGCAACAGACAATATTCAATTATTTAATTTGAAAAGCAAATAATGAAAGAAAGACCACAACATACAAAATCATCTCTTTTGCTTATTGCCTTTTGCCTGTTGTCTATTCTCTCGGTTGCACAAGACACGATCCCCAAACACCGGATCGCCATTTTTGCTCCCCTGTATCTTGATTCTGCTTTTAATGACACAGCCGGGTACCGGTATGCCAAAAATATTTTTCCAAAATTCATCAACCCTGGTCTGGAATTCTATGAAGGTGCACAACTGGCCCTTGATTCCCTTAATAAAGAATACGCACCGCTGGAAGTTTTTATTTATGATACCCGTTCCGTGAATGAGAGTATTTGGGACCAACTGAATAAACCGGAGATGGACAGTGTTGAACTCATCATCACCCATTGCAGCAGCAATGAAGTAAAAACCTTTGCGGATGCCGGGCTGAAAAAAAATATTCCTGTCATCAACGCTAATCTTCCCAATGATGGCAGCGTGACAGCCAATCCTTTTTTTGTAATGATCAACTCCACATTGAAAACACAATGCGAAGGGATCTACAGGCATATTCAAAAATATTATTCCCTGAACCCCCTGATCGTATTCCGGAAGAGGGGACAATTGGAGGACCGGATCAAATCCTATTTCGATGATTTTGGAAAGAGTACCGTTTCTGTTCCGTTGAAAATAAAATATGTGGAGTTAATAGACAGTTTCACCGTTAATCATCTCATACCCTATTTGGATACATCCAACCAGTCGCTGTGCATTGCAGGGAGCCTGGATGAAAATTTTGGAAGAAGATTGACACAGCAACTGGCTATCCTTAAAAAACAGAAATACCAGGCCCTGGTGATGGGTATGCCTACCTGGGATAATATTAAGGATTTCAATAAGCCGGAATATAAAGGCATTGAGATCATTTACAGCACACCTTTCTATAATGCAAAGATTGATAAGGTAAGCGTGGGCATCACGAATTATTTTAACAGGGTCATGTTTGCCCGGCCCAGCGATATGGTTTTCCGGGGCTACGAAGTGACCTGGAAATATGCCAGGCTGCTCATGCAATATGGGAAAGACATCGCCTCGAATCTTACCAATAAGCAAATAAAAGTATTTACTGATTTTGATATCCAGCCTGTTCTCAACAAACAAAACATGACGCTTGATTATTTTGAGAACAAGAAGCTGTACTTCCTGAAATGGCAGGATGGAATTATTAAAGGAGTTTATTGAACTTACCGGGGAAACAGGTCTGCGTTAGCAGCCGCTCTTAATAAAACTCAGATAGTTCATCATTAAAGAGCATCATTTCATCATCCTGTGAAAGTATGACCGGGATCCTGTCATCAGTTTTTAAAGAAGAGTCCGATCTTGTATAAACCGACGCCTTATATCGCAAAGTATTATCGTAATAATCGTTGTTATAGCGATCCGATAGGGCCCACAGTTCGATCAAAGGTTTATTCAGGCAAACCACATATAATGTACCGGGCGACACAGACTTTGAAGGTTGATCCTTTGCAGTTCCTTTTATTGATTTCAGCGTAACATCGTTTTTCATCCTGCTTTATTTTTGTGTTTGAAAAAAATCCGATCCATGTTTTATAAACATGCATCGTTTTAAATTGGAATTCGCAGGATTTGAAAATTGATCAACAACTGCCGGGTATTCTTCCGGGTCTGTTGCTATTAGTCTTTGTTAAGGAAATTGGATTAAACCAGGGGAGTTCAAAAATAGTTATCTGGAAAGGCTAAAGTAGTATTGTTTTTCGGGAACTCCAAGGCATTAGTAGATTTACTAGTTTCACAGCATGCAATGACATACCATTAAAGTAAAAAGAGGAGATGCTTCCAGGATTGAAAACAACAACGGGTTATAAAAAGATTAGTGAATGGCTTTCCTGCAAAGGATACCAGCCTTTTGCTTTCCAGGAAGAGACCTGGCAGCATATCATCGCCGGTGAGAGTGGTTTGGTAAATGCACCAACCGGCTGCGGCAAAACCTTCTCGGTCTTTTTAGGATCTCTTATTGATTTTATCAATCATCACCCGGATAATTATAAGATCAAAAAAACAAATGGGCTGCAACTTTTATGGGTCACTCCTTTAAGAGCACTGGCCAAGGATATTGGCCGGGCCATGGAAGAAGTGATCATGGAGTTGGGTATGAAATGGGAGATCGGTATTCGTAATGGAGATACATCCGTTACAGAAAGAACAAAACAAAAAAAACAAATGCCGGAAGTGCTGATCACCACCCCGGAGAGTTTACATTTATTGCTGGCGCAAAAAAGTTATACTGGAATTTTTTCTTCCCTGAAAATTATTGCTGTAGATGAATGGCATGAATTGCTTGGCTCCAAGCGAGGCGTTCAGGTGGAGTTGGCTGTTTCGAGGATCGTTGCAATTTGTAAGAGGCAACAAAAAATAAGAAATAAGGAATTAGAAATAAAGAATAAGGAAGTGAGCGACTCACGACTCTCCATCTGGGGCATCAGCGCTACGATCGGAAACCTGGAAGAAGCAAAAGAAGTTCTGTTATCACCTTTAAAGATGATTCGGAAAGCTCCCTCTCCGCCAGGAGAGGGCTGGGGTGAGGCCGTCACTGCGAATATGAATAAGCGCATCGAGGTTGAATCCATCTTCCCGGATGAAATTGAAAAATATCCCTGGGCGGGACATCTAGGCATTAAGCTGGCACATAAACTTATTCCCATCATTCAGCAAAGCAGGACCACTCTCATTTTTATTAATACAAGAGGAATGAGTGAGACATGGTACCAGACCTTGCTGAATGTATGTCCTGAACTGGCAGGCTCCATAGCATTGCATCATGGGTCCATTGATATGGAACTGCGGACATGGATCGAAGACAACCTGCACAGTGGAAACCTGAAAGCTGTTGTATGTACAGCATCGCTTGACCTCGGTGTTGACTTCAGGCCTGTTGAAACAGTGATACAGGTTGGCTCGCCAAAAGGAGTTGCCAGGTTTTTACAAAGGGCCGGTCGCAGTGGTCATAGTCATGATGCGATCAGCAAGATCTATTTTTTACCCACACATTCACTGGAACTGATGGAAGCAGCGGCATTAAAATCTGCTATTAAAGAAAATTTGATCGAAAGCCGGGAGCCTAAACTGCTTTGTTATGATGTATTGATACAATATTTAAATACGCTGGCCATATCCGATGGCTTTATCCCGGGAGAGATCTTTAAAGAAGTTATATCCACTTATTGCTATAAGGACCTAACCAAAGAAGAGTGGGAACGAATTATTCATTTTATTACGGAAGGCGGCAGCGCCTTGCAGCAATATGATGATTTTAAAAAAATAGAGGTCGCAGATGGACTTTATATGATCAGGAGCCGGAGGATAGCCATGCGTCACCGGCTGCATATCGGCACGATCGTCAGTGATTCCATGATGAAAGTAAAATTTATGGCGGGTGGTTATATCGGTGTGATCGAGGAATATTTTATTTCAAGACTGGACCCGGGTGATGTGTTTACGCTGGCAGGAAGGAATTTAGAATTTGTAATGATAAAAGATATGACGGCACTGGTCAAAAAATCAAATTCTAAAAAATCAATTGTGCCAAGCTGGACCGGCGGCCGGATGCCGTTGAGTGCTAATTTGGGAAAGAAACTGAGAGCCACGTTGGATCAATTGGCAACGGGCAACCTGCCTGCCGGCAGGCAAGGTAAACAATTGGCAATAGAACTTGACAAACTAAAACCCCTCTTTGAACTACAACAAGAGCTTTCTCATGTTCCTGCTGAAAGCGAGTTATTGATCGAACAAATAGAAACTAAAGATGGCTTTCATTTGTTTGTTTATCCTTTCGAAGGACGGTTAGTCCATGAAGCCATGGCTGCGATACTTGCATACCGCATCAGCCGGATCGCCCCCATTACATTTTCTTTTGCAATGAATGATTATGGTTTTGAGTTATTGAGTGATCAGCCCATTCCTGTTGACGACAGTAATGTATATGAATTATTTTCCACGGCTGATCTGCTGAACGATATTCAACGCAGTGTCAACAGTACCGAGATGGCAAGAAGGAAGTTCAGGGATATAGCTGTTATCGGCGGTCTTATTTTCCAGGGTATGCCCGGTGAAAAAAAGAAAGCAAGACACCTGCAGGCATCCGCATCTTTGCTTTTCAATGTTTTCAGTGAATACGATCCAAACAATTTATTACTCCGCCAGGCTTACCAGGAAGTGATGGAGCAACAAATGGAAGAAGCAAGGTTAAGAGATATGCTGGAAAGAATTCAACGATCGAAGATCATCATCACGTTTCCACAACAACTCACTCCTTTCTGTTTCCCGGTAAAAGTGGATAGCATGCGGGAAGATCTCTCATCGGAGAAATTTGAAGACAGGGTAAGAAGAATGCAAATGGAACTGGGTGCTGCTAAATGATTTTTATATTAGATTTGCCCACCCTGCATGCAAAATCCCCTTCCCCATATCATTCATAATAATACCTTCTGGGTCTCTCCTGATCGTTGCCTGTTTTGGGAAGAACAAAACATTTTAATACTGGCCGATATCCATCTTGGTAAAACGGGTCATTTCCGCCAGGCAGGTATCCCTGTGCCGGAAGGGGTGAACAAAGCCGACCTGCAAAGGCTGATCGCACAAATCTTTTTCTTCAAGGCCGACAGGGTCATTATCGTTGGAGATTTTACACATAGTGCAGTCAATAAAGAACTGGAGCTTTTTAAAAAATGGAGAAAGGATTTTCCATCATTCCGTTTCGACCTCGTAAAAGGCAATCATGATATCCTCGAAGATCACTGGTACATAGAAACCAATGTCACTATTCATAAAAAAGAATTGCTGATCGGGGATTTTTGTTTTCGCCATGAAACCAAAACAACAGATCCATTTGAAGGTTCTGCTACTGCATCATTTGTCATTTCAGGACATGTGCACCCGGGCATTCGCATCAGCGGCCGCGGAAGACAGGCGTTGCAGCTGCCTTGTTTTTATTTTTCACCCGGTCATTGCATTCTCCCTGCCTTCAGCAAGTTTACAGGAACGTATAAAGTGGAACCTAAAAAAGGAGAAGTTGTATATGCCATCACCGGCACAGAATTGATAAAAAAGTTTTAATGTTTTTTCCGGAGCTGGTTATAATCCAGGAAGTAAATGAAACGAACGGTGAGTTCATTACCATGCCTAAGGTCAAACACTTCACCCAGGTTTTTTAAATAACTGTTATTTCCCATGGGGAGAACCACTTCCTCATCACCAAGCCAGTTCTTATAACCAACAATGAAACGGCTGCCCGGACGGAAATCCCAGGTAAGGAAAGCATCAAGATTAAAAATATTCACGTTCTCATCCCGGCCGGGAATAAATGTGCGGGGCAACAGGTAACCTTTTGCATCTACATTGTGAAAACTTATATAGTTAACCTTGTTCCAGTAATGTCTGGCCCGCAGTGTAAGATTTAGTTTTGAGGTAAAGTTGTAAATACCGGACAGTACCGATATAAATTCCCTATTGTCCCTGAAGCCAACAATGGGTTCATTATTTATCTCCCGCATAAAAGCAAAACCCAGTTGGTTGCTTTCAAATGATGTGTTGGTCTGCAGGTCCAGGGAAAACTTGTTCGTGAACCGGTATCGAAGTCCCAGGCCAAGGGAAGTATATACATTATCATATTTTGGAGCCTTGGCATAAGTGCCCGCAAACCTGATAAAAAGTTTTTTGCGGCTGTCTGTACTTCCTTCAATTCCAAAGCTGGAGTTGGTAGGGTAACTGAGATAACGGCCATCTGTTCTTAATTCAAAATAATTGTGTTCCCAGCCCGGAATTAAATTTACCGAAAAGGTCACATCCCAGAAATTGTTAAAAACCCAAAAGCCTGACCCGGTTATATCAAACCTGCTGAACGCATTTGGCTTATAGAGATATTGCAGCCGGGGTAAAAGGCTGTACCGGTAGGTGATGAAATTTTTGGTGGGTTTAAATTGCTGGTAGGAAAGAGAGCCGTTGTAAATAATTTTATTAGGCGTAGATAAGATCCCCAGGTCATTCGGATCATATTTTTTTGAATATAGATCAGCAGTAAAGTTATACTGCCAGTTGCTACTTACTTTTCCAATACTCATTGTTGCATTGTAGCCATCATAAGGATTAGTGCCCCATATTTTGCTGTACCGTAGCCTTCCTTTCAGGGCATACGTATTTTTTTTATCATACAAAGCCAGATCAAGTGCCGTTACGTTAGCATCCCTTGCATCACCGCTGCGCAGAACATTCATATTGGTAAATGTGAGAGAAGAACGCCCCTTAAATGCCTGGTCAAATACGATAATGTTATAATTAGCCAGCGGCTCTGTACGGATGATTGAATCTTTCCCCGAATTAGTATTATGGATCTTCGCTTCCATCGATGCTGTAATGGCATTAAAGATCCCAATACCTAATTTTTGTTTTGTCCTCCCGGAAAATTTAGTGGCATTATATAACTGTGTTAGTGTGGGATTTTTTTCTATTTTCCAGTCCGGGTTTACTGCAACAAATCTTCTCACACTATCATATCGTGATGGGGTGGCGCCCACTCTTCTTGAATAAAACAACCCGGACTTATTAAAGAGTTCGGTTCCTTCTGTAAAAAATTGCCGGTTTTCTGTAAACTTCACTTCATATGGCGTAAGGTTGTTCACCACATTATCAGAAACTACCTGTCCAAAATCAGGGACCAGTGTCGCATCTAATGTAAAACTTTCATTAAGTCCATATTTCACGTCCATGCCCCCATTGCGAAGCCATTCATTCAAATAACCATTTGTTTGTGGTGAATTTCTGAAACCGGTGGTTACATAAGGCGAAAAGCTTAACCGCAAAGGCGGTAAAATATTTTTAAGCTCATTCAGGTCGCCAAATTGGTTGACAAATCCATTCACTTTAGGGTTAACAGGACTCCAATAACTGCTTTCATTATTACGGCGGAAAAAACGCAATAACTGAAGACCCCAGTTCTGAATATCTTTTTTGGAAAACCGGAGTGATATATAGGGGATCCTCATTTCCACCACCCAGCCATCTTTTTTCATATTCACTTTACTATCCCATACTGCATCCCATGTTTTATCTCCAAATGAATTAAAATCGCCGCCTGAATTGGGGCTAAGCCTTGCGTCGGTTTGCACATTGGCTGTTGTTACCAGGAACTGAAACCCATTTTGGTTGTCATTGTAAGTATCAAAAAAAACGGAGAAATAATCCACATCACTTTGCTGTTCGCCATCCCTGGCGGTTATCTGCTTTCTGATGAGAGCAGGATCATCATATAAATAAGCCCCTATATATATCGCCGTGTTATCGTAAATAATTTTTACATCTGTCTTTTTAGAAGCCGGCAATCCGTAAGTTGGAAAATTTTGAATAAAATCTGTAAGCAAAGGCACATCAGCCCATGCCGCATCATCCAGGTTGCCGTCTATTTTTGGCGCCTGGGTAGCTTTTACAGCCTGTAATGATTTTTGTTGGGAATACAAAGAAACGCAAACCAGTAACAGGGGTAAACAGATAAAATTTTTCAAAAGCGTGCAGGTTTTTGCAATCTGCAAATATAAAATACAGATTGCAAGGCAGGAAGATTGCCAGGATAAATATCTTTCCCCGCTGTTACAGCCACATCAGTTCATCCTCTTTTTCAACGAGATAACCTGTTCCTGGAGGTCAGTAACAATATTGGTTAGCTGATTCATATCCCACCTCTGCTGGGTATTTGCTTTGGCAATAACCACCTGCGCCTGCCACATTTCAACGACTTCCTCCGTATTTACAGTATAAGGATGAAAAGAGGGATTATCGCTTAAAAGCGTCAGTTTATTTTTTTGCCGCCCGTTTTTTTGCACTCTTTTGTAAACGATCCCTTCATTACGTGATATTACTATACAAGCTGCATTATTCTTTAATTCCTCGACATTCTCCACCTTTTCGCCAACAATGACAGAACCACTTGGAGTGGGAAGCATTGAATCACCAATGATCTCAAAGGCCCTGTAATTACCCCCGGCAAGCATCGGCAGGGTAAAAGTATTGAGTTCATCAATAAATTCAGGGTCGGCATAACCG
>DATHDV010000002.1:0-6085 GCA_035318845.1 Chitinophagaceae bacterium | reverse complement strand
CTGGTTCCTGACGAACTGGCCGGAAGGTCATTTATGTTTTCTGTCGTTGAACTGGATGACCGGTATACGGACAAAACAATCACGCTGCTTTCTTCGGTCATTCTAAATGTTATTACTACAGAGGCCAAGTTAGATCATGCTTTCAGTGTCAGATGATCTGGTCAAACTATTGAAAACTCTTTCTGCAGCATGCGGGAAGAGTTTTTTCATTTTTAGATAGTTATATATCATCTATCCTTCTATCAATTTCGCTATTGCAAATGCAGCGCCGGCAGCTATTGCACCAATGAGCATCACCCGTAATGCCCCTGACCATACTTTGATCCCTGTCATCTTGCTTTTGAAATAACCAAAACCAAACAGGCAGATCAATGTCACGATGGATGAGATCTTTAATCCGTCCAGCGGGGAGCTTACAAAAAAATAAGGACTAAGCGGAACAAGTCCTCCGACAATGTAAGAGAGACCGATGTTCAATGCAGACTTGGTGGCTCTTTTAGGATCTGGTTTTTCCAAACCGAGTTCATATTTCATCATGAAGTCCACCCATTGTTTCTTATCCTGTGCAATTTCTTCAGTAGCTTTTTCCTGTAACTCTTTGCTTAACCCGATATTGGCAAAAAATTCTTTGGTTTCATCTATCTCCCGGTCCCGGAGATTTTCCACTTCATAGTATTCTCTTTTCTCTTCGCTGTGATAATGATCCTGTTCGGTTTTACCGGCGAGGTAACCACCCAGGCCCATGGCAATGGAACCAGCAGCTACTTCAGCAATACCGGCTATAACTATTATAGAAGTGGAATCAACAGCGCCGCTCAGACCCGCGGCCAGTGCAAATGGAACGGTAAGGCCGTCGCTCATACCGATCACAATGTCTCTTAATGCCTCGCTGCTTTTCAGATGCTCTTCCTGGTGTATTTTTTTGTCGTGGTGCAGGTGGGTGTCCATGGTTTATGAATTAAGCTGGGAATTGTGAATGGGGCATCCCGCTCCGGTATCATTCAAATAAAAAAACTATTTCTCCTTAGGATTAAGATGATGCTCTTTTAAAATTTCATAGAACCGTTTTTCCTTTCCTTCATCTTTCATCTTGACGAGAATAAGATTGATGAGTTTCTCGGCATCCACCCGGTAAGGAGAACTTGTTTTTATATAGATCGTATAGGCTTTACAAATGTTATGTAACGCTTTTTCATAATCCATTTTGTAATCTATATACAGGATACCGGCTCCATAGAAACCTTCTGGATCATCCGGGTACTTTTCTTGAAAGCTTTCATAAGCCTCCAGCGCTTTGTCATATTTTTTCTGGTATTGGTATACCACCGGTATATTTTGCAATGGTGTGATACCGTCCGGATCTATTTCCAGAGATTTGAAATAGGCCGCCAGGGCTGCGTCGTAATTACCGAGTTTGCGGTTGCAGACGCCGATATTATCCCATGCGAAAGCAAACTTCTCATCCCGTTTCACTGCTTTTTCAAAAAAAGTGATGGCTTTTTCGAAGTTTCCTTTATTCACCCATTCAATACCTGTATTGTAATCGGCGATTGCTTTGGGATCTTTTGAAGAAGAAGATGCCGATTCCTCATTATTGCTTGCCACGGCCCGGTTCAAAGATTTGCAACTGTCTTTCAGCCATCTTTCAATTTCAAAATAATATTGCTGAAACTCCGGCGATTTTTTATCAACACTGATCGAAATGATCCTGCTGGTATCATTACCAAGCATTTGATTGGTAACCTTCATTATTAACTGGTAGAGGCTAGTCTGTTTTTTGATACAATCAAATATCTCTTCATTGATCTCTGTTTTTCCTTTATTCATCAGGCTAATGGAATCAATGCATTTGCAGGCTGCATTGCCATAGTTGCTTAGAAACCCGGTGGTATCCATTTTTATCTGCCGCAGAATTTGTTTAGCAGCATCACCGGTCAGTGTATCGGCCTGGCTGCGGCTGCTGGCAGGTAACAGCAGAACAAAGAATACAGGGACAATGAGTCTTTTCATAAATCAGTTTTATGGTAAGAATAACTCTATTTAAAGATAATCATAATCCTTCACCGGTTAAAGGATGGTCAGACTGTCACTGATTATTTCCACACATTCCATTATTTGTGATGAAGTAATAATCAAAGGAGGAGTAAGACGTATCTTGTCACCATGTGTTGGTTTTGCAAGCAAACCATTTTCTTTTAATTGCAAACACAGTTTCCATGCAGCATCTTTATCAGGATGGTGTATTAGTATCCCGTTGAGCAGGCCTTTACCCCTCACCTGTAAAATATACCTGGAAGAGAGCGCAATTAATTCGCTCCGAAATAATTTACCCATCGTTGAGGCGTTCTCTGACATGTTTTCATCTTTTAATACTTGCAGCGCCGTCATAGCGACTTTGCATGCCAGCGGATTACCGCCATAGGTGGAGCCATGTTCCCCGGGTTTGATAGTCATCATTATTTCATCATCACATAGTACAGCACTCACCGGCAACATACCACCACTTAATGCTTTTCCCAATAATAAAATATCGGGTCTTACATTTTCATGATCACAGGCCAGCATTTTCCCGGTCCTTGCAAGCCCGGTTTGAATTTCATCGGCAATGAATAAGACATTGGCTTCTTTACATAATTTTTTTGCTTTTGCGAGATAGCCGTTATCAGGAACTATTACTCCAGCTTCACCTTGTATGGGTTCAACTAAGAACCCGGCCACATTTTTATCAGCCAGTGCAGAAGTCAATGCATGAATGTCGTTATAAGGGATCATTTCAAAACCCCGCATATAGGGTCCGAAGTTTTTTCTTGCACCCGTATCACTGCTGAAAGAGATAACGGTAGATGTACGGCCATGAAAATTTCCTTCACATACAATGATCTTTGCTTTATCTTTTTCAATGCCTTTTACTTCATAAGCCCATTTACGGCATAGTTTGATGCCGGTTTCCACGGCCTCCACACCGGTATTCATGGGTAATACTTTATCATAACCGAAATAACCGGTTATAAACTTTGCAAATTCTCCAAGCTGATCGTTGTAAAAGGCGCGGCTGGTCAGTGTAAGTTTTTTTGATTGTTCAATAAATGCCTGCACAATTTTGGGGTGGCAATGCCCCTGGTTCAGGGCAGAATATCCACTTAAGAAATCGAAATATTTTTTCCCGTCAACATCCCATACGTATACTCCTTCGCCCCGGTTCAGCACAACAGGAATGGGATGATAATTATGAGCTCCGTATTGTTCTTCCAGGTCAAGATAATATTGTGTGGTTGATGACATAAAAAATAAGGAATAAGGAATAAGAAATGAGAAATAAGGAATAAGAAAGTTTGCAGCCGTTATAGGGTGCTGAAATAATGCTTACCCTCGATGATTGAGAAGGTCGAGGTTTGCAGAAAGGAAATTCATTGTATTTGCTTTGTCAGTCATACAGGTATGCAAGATACGATAAAAAGGGACAAGGCACAAGGGACAAGGCACAAGGCACAAGGGACAAGGAACATGCAATCAGAGGACTTTCTTGTACCTTGAATCTTGTACCTTGTGCCTTTAATAATTTTTATGTCATACACAGTTCCCGCCGGCACAAGGATCGGCCATGTGCATCTCAAAGTAACTGATCTTGAAAGATCATTGAAATTTTACCGTGACCTGCTGGGGTTTGAACTGCAGCAATATTACGGTGATAGTGCTGCGTTTATTTCTGCTGGTGGTTATCATCATCATATAGGTCTTAATACCTGGCATAGTAAGAATGCAGGTCCGGCCCCCGTTAAAGCAGCAGGTTTGTATCATACTGCAATTTTATATCCCACAAGGAAAGATCTTGCTGTTGTGTTGCAGAGATTAATTGATGCAAACTATCCATTGACCGGCGCCTCCGATCATGGTGTATCCGAAGCTATTTACCTGGATGATCCGGATAAGAACGGTGTGGAGCTATATTGGGATAGACCAAAAGACCAATGGCCGGTGGATGATAAGGGAAATTTGCAAATGGTTTCTGAACCACTGGATATGGAAGACCTGCTGAGATCAGCCGTTTAATTCTCTGACAAAATAATTTGAAGGGAAAGAGATAGCAGGCGATTGTTGTTTTGAAAAAATACCAAATACGGTGCTGCCGCTGCCACTCATAGAAGCATATAGCGCACCGGCATTGTACATTTCATCTTTTATTTTTGCTATCCCCGGGTATTGAGAAAAAATTGTTTTTTCAAAATCATTTTTAAGTTCATTTTTCCAGGCTTCAATTGGTTTTTTAATGATCTCCCTTACAGAAACTTCAGGCAGGGCAGGTGTTATTCCTGTAAAAGCTTCCCTGGTACTAACGGCAATTCCCGGATTGGCCAATACAATTTTATAAGGACTGAGATCAAGATCTATTTCTTCCAGTAATTCGCCCCTGCCTTTTGAAAAACAAGGTTTATTAATAATGAAAAAAGGACAGTCGCTTCCAATTTGTGCTGCATATTTTATCAGTTGCTCCTTTGAAAGATCCAAACCGAAAATTTCATTCAGAACCTTTAAGGTGAATGCTGCATCGGAACTGCCACCTCCCAGGCCAGAGCCTGTGGGGATCACTTTATGCAGGTGTAACTGCACGGATGGCATATGAGGGATTTTTTTAATTAAAAGTTTGAGTGCCTGGATACAAAGGTTACTGTTCTGTTTGCCATCAATTTTCAATCCACTAACAGAAAAAGGAATACCGGGCTGTCCTCTTAATTTTTTTAAAAAAACTATTTCAAGAATATCATGAACAGCCAGGGGATAAAAAACAGTTTCCAGTTCATGAAAACCGTCACTTCTTTTTTGAAGTACATTAAGTCCAAGATTGATCTTACAATTGGGAAATACGATCATAGCAGACAGAACTAAAAAGAATTAATAGAGGGAGCTGTAACGAATGGATCATTTCTTCCTGCTTCGGCTGTTTATCTCATCACGGATAGCAATGGCCCGGATATAATCTTCGCCTTCAAGAACCTCATTCAAAAGATTATTCAATTCTGTTAATGTCATGGTTTTCAGGTCCTCATTACCCGTTGGGCTATCCTGTTCCACCATTACCTCTTGTTTACCTTTTTTCTTTTTCCCGGTTGAGCTGCTGTCTTCCATGAGTATGCCGGCGCTTTCAAGAATATTTTCATAGGTATAAACAGGGCAGCCGAATCTTACGGCCAGTGCAATGGCATCCGAGGTTCTTGAATCAATTTCAACTGTATCATTTTCAGAAGAACAAACCAGCTTGGAATAAAATATTCCTTCCTGGAGATCGCAAATAATGATCTCCAGCAGGTCGATCGCAAAGGCGTTCATGAAATTCTTCATCAGGTCATGGGTGAGGGGGCGGCTGGGTTGCATTTTTTCAAGAGCCACGGCAATGGCCTGCGCTTCAAACCCACCGATGACTATGGGCAGGCGGCGAAGACCATTCACTTCTCCGAGTACCACTGCATAAGAATGCGTTTGAGTAATGCTGTGTGATAATGCGACTATTTCCAGTTCTATTTTCTTCATAAAGTCTCAGACGAAATTACACTTTTTCAGATAAAAAAGGAGTAACCAAAACCTCGCCAAAGAGGCAGGTGAGGCGAGCAGGCAGGAGAATTGTTCCCATTACAGGGCTTTGTATCCGCTGAGGTCAAAATACGCAGCAGTATTGCCGGGTTCTACCTTATAAGCCATGATATAGGTGTTTTCATTTTCAGCAGACTTCGTTCTGAAACCGAGTACGATCCTGTATCCCATCACGAGAGGTTGTATATTAATAAAATTATAATCCATATTGTAGATATAAGAATGCTGGGTACTTATTAAGCAGGCCGCTTCAAAGACCTCACCTTCCTTGGTGGTCATTTCTCCTTTATATTCATCGCAGGTAAAATTCATCACCTTCCCTGTTTTTTTATCGGGTACCAGCGAAAACTCTACTCCTGCATTCCGGGCACCCAGCTTTTCAGTTTTATAGGTCATTTTTTTTGTGTCCAGTTCTAAAAAAGTACTGTCATTCAAATTGGCGATCGTATTTTTTTCGAAGACCTGGTCTGCCCTGTATCCCGGTATGAACATAGTAACA
>DATHDV010000001.1:0-10443 GCA_035318845.1 Chitinophagaceae bacterium | reverse complement strand
GCCATCCTGGGCTTCAGCCAGTACATAATCGCCTTGAACACCACCACGCCCCATATTATCATTCTGATAATTTCTTGCTGATTCAGTAAATCCATAGATATAAGAAAGGTCATGCATTAAGTTATTCCAGTAAAAAAGATTGGTGGTATTAAATTGCTGGTTAGGTGCAGGAGTTCTTACAACAGGTTCCTGGTTAAAATCCGGAACAAAATCAAATGTAAGGTCCGGCTGAGGCGTAGTACTCAGTCCTGAACGGCCGGGAAGATTATTGGCATCCCTGTCATCATAGGCAAAGGCATTATTACCTCTTGTGCTGTCATAATAAATACTGCCATCATAATGCCATCCCAATGTAGTGGCATTTCCCGGAGACATGGTCCAGGGATTAGTATGTGTTACAGGTGTGCCGCCCGGATGCTGCGGACTTTCTGCCGGGTACTTGACGACCCGGTAAGTAGAATTGTTCACAACAAGAGGTTTGTTTTCCCCCGTTAATTTATTTTCATTTTGGATGGTAACAGAATTTTGATCCGTTTTTTCTTTGGCTGCAAAATGTTCTTTTGCTGAATGATTTCCATCACCCCAGTTACAACTGATAGTAAGATTCTCTTTATTGATAACCCTGTTCGTATTGGCATCAACTCTTATCAGCCAGTAATCAGAAGTATTTTGCGGCGCAATAAAAACCTGCCATGCCAGTTTCACATTATTCCCTTCTCCAACGGGGAACCAGATCAACTCGGCAAAAATATTTTCCGAGGATACACCCAATCTCCCGAATTCAAATTTCTGACCATCCCTTAAAATACTTACAGGTATTATCATCTCCCGGATCTTTACGTTGCTTTCTGCGGAAGCTGTTTGTACAGCATCTACCGCTGGGATCGCAGGAGTGCCGCGGTCATTAGCTATCTTTTGTTCAATGGAAGCGATGCGGTCGCCTGCAACAGAAACCAACTTGTCTTGCTTAAATGCAAGAACATGTAAATGATTATACACCGGGATAGTCCTGAAGCTCTGCTGCAAATACACCATCCTGATCGCTGATCCGGGAATGATATATGTTCCCGTGATAATAGAATTGTCCAGGTCGTTCTGTAAAAGCCCGATCCCTGAACTGTTCTTTTGAACTAATTGCAGTGCGATGTTCCTGTCATTTTCACTAACCTGCGCCCTGGCAACTAAAACAAAAACCAGGATCACTGAAAGAAGTAAAAGTTTTTTCATATTAGTAAATTAAAAGGGGTAGCCGAAAAAGCGGTTTCTGAATTTTTTGAACAAATATTCTATAAAACATAAGAAGCTGAAAAATGATCACCAGGGGTCCTGGTTATTTTCCAATACCTGTAAGAATACTTTTTACTGTTCCTGCTGGATCTATTTCCTTTTCAAAAGTTTCCGTCCCGACAATGTCGGGACGGAAACAGAAAATTCAACATTTTACAAGATCTTATCTCACATGCACTTTACCTGTAGCCAGCTTTTTGCCGTTAACATCACCTACCACTACATAATATATTCCTGTATTGGCTCTCTGCAGATCTATAGCGATCAATGTATATGCACCAGTAATATTGAATTGGCCGTTATATACTTCGCCGCCTTTTGAATCAAATATTACGATCGTCCTTTTTGTACTTGTACCACCATCATTATAATAGGAAACAGTGAATCTTCCGTCATTCGGACTTGGGAAGATGAATAACTTGGGACTCTTTGTTGCTGTTATTGTAACAATGGCTGACTGGTTAGAACAAACAAGTGCCGGACCGGTAAATGTTTCCTGGATCAGTACCTGGTATGTTCCGACATGCTCAATATTAGCACTATAGGTATTCCCGGTAATGGGCGGTATAGGTGCAACACCGTTGAACAACCATGTAGTCGTCAATACTCCACCGGTTGATGCACTTGGTACTGCTGTCAGCAATGATGATTGACCGGGTAATAAACTTGCCTGTGAAGCAGTCAATGTTACCGTTGGTAATTGACGAACAGTTAATACAGCTTGAGCTGAAATAGTTGGAACCGTACAGGTAGCATTTGATAACTGGACACGATAGATATAATTATTCATTCCTGTAGTAGCTCCTGTTATAGTAAGTGTAGATGTTGTTGCTCCGGCATAAGTAGCACCAGTGATACCCGGTACTGCACCATTTACAACATTAACAAAACCACTTCCTGTATTTACCTGCCATTGATAAAGGATAGTTTGCGTACTTGTTCCGGTTACAGTAAAGCTTGTATTACTGCCTGAACATATTACTGAAGTCACAGGCTGACCCACACCGGAAATAACTACCGGCGCAATCACCGTTAATGTAGCTATACCTGATGTAGCGGGTGGTGCACAAGTACCGCTTACTACAGCCTGATACCTGTTACCATCCATTCCAATAGTTGCGCCGCTTACCGTATAGCTTGAAGCATTGGCTCCTGCTATATTATTAAAAGGTCCTCCGCCAACACTTAACTGCCATTGATAAGTAATGGCTGTACCTGTTGCTGATACATTGAATGTATTGCTGCCACCAACACATACGACAGCGCTGGATGGTGATGAACTTATTGCAGGCAATGTATTTACTGTGAGCCTGGCCGGGTTGGATGTTCCCGGTGTAGGGCAGGTTGCATTTGACAACTGGGCACGATACCGGTTATTGTTCATCGCAAAGGTTGTAACCGGAATGGTGTAAGTAGCTGATGTGGCTCCCGCAATATTGTTATAATTAAGACCTCCGTCAGTACTTAATTGCCATTGATAAATAATTCCTGTTCCACTACCAGCCACGGTAAAGCTTGCACTGCTTCCTTCACAAACTGTGGCGTCAGATGGCTGAGTTGTTACCGTTACTGAAGTAACTACAGTAAATGTTGCACAGTTTGATGTTGCCGTTGGCGCACAAGTTCCGGTCACGATGCAACGGTAGGATGTTGTTGAAGCCGGGGTCACAGTTAATGTTGATGAATTGGCTCCCGGAATATTTGTAAATGCGCCTGCACAGTTTGGAGCACTTTGCCACTGGTAAGTAAGACCGGCACCCGATGCTGTAACACTGAATGTATTGCTGCTCCCCACACATAATGTAACATCCTGCGGATGTGCGCTGATGCTTGGCGGAACATTTACGGTTAAAATAGCTGCAATGGAATTTGTGACATTACATTGACCGGTAACTGCGCAACGGTATTGTGCCGCATCAGACGGTTGTACATTCACTATGGTATATGAAACACCTGTGGCACCAGCAATATTGTTCCAGTTTACTCCACCATCTGTACTCTTCTGCCATTGATAAGTCAAAGCGCCGGTTGCCGCAACAGTGAAAGTAACTGTTCCTCCCTGGCAAAGAGTCTGGGATGTTGGTTGTTGAGTCATGACCGGGCCTGTGCCGGTATTAATAGTATAAGTAATATTCTGTGTTTGATTAGGTGCACCGCTGGCAATACCTGTTACGGTGATCGTATAAGAACCGAATGATAATATATTGGTATTCGTTAATGTAACGGTAGAGCTGGGAGTTGCGGGTGTTAATGGATTTGTACCAAATACAACAGTAGTACCTGCAGGGTTACCGGTAGCAGATAATGTGATCGGGTTAATAAATCCTCCTAAGAAAGATGCTGTCAAAGTTGTTTGCATAGAAGCAGGAGCAGGACATGCCGCAGGAGCAGGTGCCGGGGCACTTAATGTAAATCCTGAGACCGGCGCTGTAATGGTAAAATTCGTATTGGACATATCATAGAAGATATTGCCAACTGATTCGACCTTTATTCTTGCTGTTGTAGTAGCTCCAACAGGTATGGTCAATACTTCCGTTCCATCGTTGGGTGTGCTTGCTGCAAGTACAGTCGGGAAAGTTACTCCGCCATCAGTTGATAATGATATTTTGACAAGGGCACAACTAACCGGGGCACCTGTCGTGCCGGCTTCATTCCATGTTATTGTTTGAGATGAACCGCCAGCCCATGATACATTCGTATTTGGAGATGTTACCATGAAGGGTCCTGAAGTACTGGTAACCGTAACAACCATATCGGTAAACTGGGTTTGACCAATTGTTGAACCCGGAACATAAGGACGATTGTCTCTTACTGTTAACCTGAAGTTCAATGTTCTTGAAATTGAGCTTAATGCTTCTATATTGCAAATCGCATCACCGCCCGGGAACGGTGGAGTTATTAATAAACCAGCCTGGACAGTTGATAACCTGGGCATGAGCCTGGTTCCTGATACAGTAGCAGGAAATGATAACCAGTTCGGACCTACTGGTTTGGTAGCATAAGCAACACTATTGGCAGCTGTCTGTCCACCATGAACATTATCTTGTTCCCAGCAATAAGTGATCGGGTCGTTTTCAGGATCTGTTGCAGAACCAGTAAGTACAAATGGCGTAGAGATCGGAATTGTATAATTGCTGACCGGTGCCACAACAGGCGGATGATTAAGGGTCATAACTGTTGTTATCGGGCAGGTCTTACCCGCCATATTTGCCTGTATCTGGGTGATATTTGCTTCATGAAATATATCAATGGAATGTGGTGCAGGGTCATAGTTTGTGATACCCGCATAACCCATGATAGTGATACCTGCGCCTACTTCTTTCTGTGCCTGGGTGCCTTCGTTTGAAAATGTAAAACTATGGTTCCCGCCCATTTGATGTCCTACTTCATGCGCCACATAATCAATATCAAAATTATCTCCCATAGGAATTCCATCAGCAGGTGAAGTGATACCGCTTCCTTTTATGTTATCAACACAAACACAACCGATACAACCGGCATTTCCACCACCGCCTGAAGCGCCAAACATATGCCCGATATCATAATTTGGATTACCGACCACTGCATTTAGAAGATTCTGCAACTGAGAATTCCATTGTCCCATTGTTGTATAAGGATCTGTTACCGGGTCGTAAAATATGATCTGGTCCTCATAAAAATTTGATATCAGGTTCAGGTGTATGGCCAGGTCTTTTTCGTAACAACCATTACAACGGGTAAGCGTTGCATTAAAAGCAGCATAAACAAGTGCACTCTGGGTTGCGTTAAAGGCACCAAACCAGTTGGAATATTCCCCGTTGCAGGACTGTGCCAGGCGCATGGTTTTTATTTCACCAGTATTGCTTTGTGGATTGTTTATCTGGGAAACTTTCTCGTTGATACTGTTAGCTAATTGCTGATCAACTGTTGAACAGACCCATGGTAATTTTCCTTTATCTCTATGCGATTTAAAAACTGCATATACAGTATGATCCTGTGAATAAGGTTCTATGAATTCGTTTTCTTTATCAGCCCTGAAGACCATGGTTTGAATTCCTTGCGGAGAAATGCTCAATTTCAGCGTTGCATACTTATCCGTAATCCCCCTCCCGGAGTAAGCCCTGATCTGAGGATATTTTGCCTGTAAAGCCGGATCGAAATTGGAAGCTTCAAATACTTCAAATCGTTCAACGCCACCATCAGCATTCGGCAAAGAAATGATCGTTGAATATCCCGACTGTTTGTCTGTAATTGAAAATAATTGTTGTCTTAACGGATCAACATTTAAATCAAATAATTTGAATTCTTTGGGGAATGCAAGTCTTGCAACAGCTTTGTCAGTGGTTATCCCACTGCCTCCCATGCGTGAAGACCAATAATTTTGCTGACCGAAAGCGGCCGAACAAAATAAACCCATAAGTACGAGGAGTAAACTTTTTCTCATATTAGTTTTTTTGAATAAACAATTAATTAATAGCAGTTAAAACCAAAAGAAATCCGGGCCTCTAAAAAAGCGACTAAAATTAGGATTATTTCTTATACTCTCCATCGTAATTTTTAAACATTATAAAAGAAACGATCCCGTCTCTTTTCAGAAACGGGATCGTTTTATAATTCGTTGCCTTTCAGGCAAAAACTGCTTTAATTAATATCCCATACCACCCATATCAGGTGCGCCATGAGAATGAGGAGCTTCTTCTTTCTTCGGTTTGTCAGCTACAACACATTCAGTTGTCAGCAACATACCGGCAATAGAAGCTGCATTTTCCAAAGCGATACGGGTAACTTTTGTAGGGTCAATGACACCGGCTTTGTAAAGATTCTCGTACACTTCTGTCCTGGCGTTGAAACCATAATCAGCCTTTCCTTCTTTTACTTTCTGCACTACAATGGAACCTTCAATACCAGCATTCTCCACGATCTGGCGAAGCGGTTCTTCCAATGCCCTTCTTACGATGGCTATCCCGGTTGTTTCATCTTCGTTTGAACCTTTCATTTTTTCTAAAGATTCAATGGCACGGATGAAAGCTACACCTCCGCCCGGAACGATACCTTCTTCTACTGCAGCTCTTGTGGCATGCAATGCATCGTCAACACGGTCCTTCTTTTCTTTCATTTCCATTTCGGTAGCAGCACCGATATTCAATACGGCAACACCACCGCTTAATTTAGCAAGGCGTTCCTGTAATTTTTCCTTATCGTAATCAGAAGTGGTTGTTTCGATCTGCGCTTTGATCTGGTTGATGCGGGCAGAAATATCTTCTTTCTTTCCTTTGCCACCAACAATAGTTGTATTGTCTTTGTCAATAGTAACTGTTGTAGCCACCCCAAGATAACTCAGGTCAGCGTTCTCCAGTTTATAACCCTGTTCTTCACTGATAACAATAGCTTTTGTGAGTACTGCAATATCCTGTAACATTTCTTTCCTGCGATCACCAAAGCCCGGAGCTTTTACGGCCGCCACTTTAATGGTGCCACGTAATTTATTTACAACTAATGTAGCCAGGGCTTCACCTTCGAGGTCCTCAGCAATGATTAATAAAGGACGTCCTCCCTGTGCAACTTTCTCCAGGATATGAAGAATGTCTTTCATATTACTGATCTTTTTGTCATAGATCAGTATATAAGGATTCTCGAGTTCTGCTTCCATTTTTTCACTGTTCGTAACGAAGTAGGGAGAAATATAACCACGGTCGAATTGCATTCCTTCAACTACTTCTATACCTGTTTCTGTGCCTCTTGCTTCTTCTACAGTGATCACACCTTCTTTACCTACTTTCTTCATGGCTTCTGCGATCAGTTTACCGATCTCGTTGTCATTGTTGGCAGAAATAGAAGCTACTTGTTGAATTTTGCTGCTGTCATTTCCTACAGTCTGGCTTTGTCCTTTTAAATGTTCAACAATTTTAGTAACAGCTTTATCAATACCTCTTTTCAGATCCATCGGGTTTGAGCCGGCAGCCACCATTTTCAAACCTTCGCTGATGATCGACTGAGCCAGCACCGTTGCCGTAGTAGTACCATCGCCTGCTATATCAGCAGTTTTGGAAGCTACTTCTTTCACCATCTGGGCACCCATATTTTCAATGGGATCTTCCAGTTCAATTTCTTTCGCTACAGTTACACCATCTTTTGTGATCGAAGGTGCGCCGAATTTTTTCTCAAGTACAACGTTGCGTCCTTTAGGACCGAGTGTTACTTTCACAGCGTTACATAAGATATCAACGCCTTTTTTCATTCTGTTTCTTGCTTCAATGTCGAAGAAGAGTTGTTTTGCCATTTTTTATAGTTTGAAGTTTTTTAAAATTTGATTAGCTATGAGCTTTTAGCGGTTAGCTGTTAGCAGCTAATGGCTAATAGCTATCGGCTAACAGCTGTCTTATACTATCGCCAGTATATCGCTTTCCCTCATGATGAGATAGTCTTGTCCTTCGATCTGGATCTCGGTTCCTGCATATTTGCCATACAATACCGTGTCACCGGTTTTTACAGTTACAGGTTCATCTTTTTTGCCAGGACCGGCAGCGATAACAATACCACGTTGCGGTTTTTCTTTTGCTGTGTCGGGGATGATAATTCCACCTGCTGTTTTTTCTTCTGCGGCGGCCGCTTTTACAATTACCCTGTCATGTAGTGGGGTAACGCTTACTTTTTTAGCCATAATTTTATTGATTTTGTGTTTTTTAATTTGGGACTGCAAAGGTAAAGGAAATACCATGCCTCAGACGTTAAAAAAGACATTTTTTCAGGTTTGAGTAAACAAATGACAGGCTAATTGCAAAAGAAGTTTGCTTAAAGGACAAATTTTCATTCTAAAAAATCTTAGTGAATAAGAAAGGCCGTCCCGACGTGTCGGGACGGCCTGGTAAAGAATACAAAGAATTATTTTGGCTATTCTTTCAGCACTTTAGCGGTGTAAGTCTTACCATTCATTACAGCCTTTAAAATATAAGGACCTGCAGCAGCAGCCGGGATATTAAACGATACCAGTTGTTCGCCCGGCCCGATGGTTCTTCTTGCCACTAAACGACCTGACATATCATGAAGCCGGAGCTCGCCTTTTTCATCAGGTGACCTTACAAACCGCACAACAAGTGTATTATTTTTAAAAGGATTACCAAGCACCTGTATATCCTGCGTCGCATCAGTCAGTTTAAGCAAAACGATATTGCTCAGCTTACTGTTATTATCCATATCAACAGATCTCAACCGGTAATAATTTTTTTCGGTGAGCGGTTCCCTGTCGGTATAGCTATATTGGCGGGGTGAAGTACTGTTACCCGCAGCGGCAATGGTTGCAATTTTTTGGTAACTGGTTCCGTCAAAAGATT
Source organism: Chitinophagaceae bacterium (assembly GCA_035318845.1). GTDB lineage: Bacteria > Bacteroidota > Bacteroidia > Chitinophagales > Chitinophagaceae > JJ008. The sequence continues at coordinate 1,846 of DATHDV010000001.1, read as the reverse complement.
TTTCCAGTTCAAAATTTTTGCTGTTATATTCAGATGAAGTGGTCCATTGCAATAAAGCAGTTTTATTATTCTGTAGTGTTCCCCTGAATTCTGAAAGTAGAACCGGCAATGGGGCTAAACTTAGTGCCGTCTTCCACATACCATATCCATGTGTACCAACCAATAAATTACCATCGGCAGGCCGGAACGATAAAGATGATACAACGGCATTACCCATTGCACCTGCTCCTTCCTGTGTCCATGTGGTAACGCCGGGAAGCCCGACTACCTGGTATAATCCAACTGAAGTTCCAACAAAATAATAGACTTGCGGAGAGTTGGGAACTGCATGAATAGCACAACTCCGGTAAGATGGCAGGGATAAGCTTCCCTCAACAGCTGTCCATGTTGGTACAGCAGAATTAGCTGTTCCGGTCCACCAGCAACTGCTTACTCCATAATTAGAAAAAGTTACCAATACCGTATCATCATTGCGGGGATTAACAGCAATGCTGCTTACATAAGCTGCCGCCGGAAAAGCGCCCCCGGTAATATCAACAGGCGCCGTTGCTGCCGCTACACCGGTTGGATCATCAAGACGATATACTTTTCCATTGGATGTGCCAATAAATATACTGGCAGTGGCTGCACTGTAAGTGCCTCTTGTCATGGCCAAAGCCGTGATGTCATTCGCTGCACCTACTGAAGCAGCAACACCCGTCAAAGATGTCCATGAAGCAGATGTTACTGTTGAACCTGAAGTGGTGCGTCGCAACGTATTATCGTTTGCATAGTATAATCTTTGCGAATTATCAGCATCTAATCGAAAAAGTGTGACAAATAACCCGGTACCAGCTTCTCCGGTTGGTGTAATATCAGTTCCACCTCCTAATCCTGTTGGTGCGGTTCTTCGATAAATGGAACCTAATTGCGACCCACAATATTCATATTGTGTACCGCCTGTTAAGGCCGGATCATTCAGGCCAACGGAAACCCCGTCTCCGCCAATCACCAGCTCAAAGTCAATACCTGCTCCACTAATATTCCTTGTTGAACCATTATCCTGTGCGCCACCAATTACTTTGCCATTGCCACTCCGCGGATCTATATCAACATAATAATATTGGTAGGTCCTGTAACCGGTATTGATTTGTGTCCATGCAACAGAGCCGGCAAGGTTATCCGTTGTTCGCTGAATGCCTCCGTCATTACTGCAAAGCATGGTAATAGAACTGGTCGGTTTAAATGCAAACGCATGGACATCCGGGTGAGAATTTGTATACAAACCATAACTGGCCGAACTAACATACCCTCCGATTCTTGTCCAGGTAGCTCCTGCATCGGTGGATCTGTAAGAATTAGTTCCACCGATAAAAACAGTACCCGAAGCATCGGGTTTTACAGCTACTACAAGATCATAACCTGTCTGGCAGGCAAATGGGTCATTGCCTGTTGAACATCCGGCTTCATCGGGCAATGTAGCCGAAATATCAGTCCAGGTAGATGTTCCGTCGGTCCAATAATACATTTCTCCTTCGACCAATGCCGGAGTACAAGCACTGGTTAAGTTATTCCAATATAGGGCATATACCCTGCTTTCTAAACTTGGGGCTATCGCAAGTACAACCCTACCATAAGCTCCGTCGGCATTCCAGCCTGCCGGGCTTGTACCTGATCCTGCACCTGCAATTTTTGTCCAGCTTCCCGATGCGCCGGTCGTTGATTTCCAAACACCGGGCATATCCGTTGGTGCAGTATTACTGGCACCTGCAAATGCAGCATAAAAAGTACCGGTTGAAGTAACTACTATGTCTGTTGCCATAGCTGAATTAAAACCTGCCGATCCGGAAGTTAAAACAATACCCCA